>JAZSIN010000290.1:0-7711 GCA_045533845.1 Eubacteriales bacterium
ATCGCTTTATGCTTTTCAAGCATAGCAGATGCGGACTGTCCGTATTTTTGTTTCCGAAAAACGAATTACTTTTCGGTTTTCACAAAAGACGGGCAGCCCATGATAAAATAATAATAAAACTTGTTTGTAAACATGACTACGCCTCCTTCGTGAATTTGATGTTACACATTATATCCCTGTTTTCTGCATTTGTCAATAGGTTTTTATAAAAAAATTTTATTTTTTAGCAAAAAATTAGCAGGGGACAGTATTTTCCGCAAGCGCGTGTTTTGTTCAGTAACTCTTTGATAACGGTCTGCACCTGGGGCAAGCTTTCGAGTCTGATTTTTGTCGGTTGCTTTTTGAAATTTTCGTAAACCCTCCCTTTTGACAATTTTTGAGGGAGACTCCGTGTATAATGGAGATACGACGACGTGGGAGGGAAACGAATGGTTCGGACAGTCTACGTGGATATCCTCTTTCTCATCAATTTCAGCATGGACTTCCTCTGTTTCTTCCTTTTGTCGCGGCTCTTTTCCCGCCCGTGTCGCGTGATTCGTGCGATCCTTGCGTCCGTGATCGGCGGGCTGTACGCGGTCTTTTCACTTTTTCTTCCATTTAAGGGGCTTCTGCTCCTTCTGTGCGACGTTGGAGTGTGCGCCGTGATGTGCCTTGTGGTGCTTCTTTCGCGAAATACGCCCCCGACACGGATCGTGACCGAGATTCTCCTCTATACGGGGATCTCAATGGCGCTTGGAGGTGTGATGACCGCTGTGTATTCGGCGCTAAACCGGATCGGGATCTCCGAGCTTCTCGCAAGCGACAGCGATGGGATCTCCTCGTGGATCTTTCTTCTCCTCGCCGTGATCGGGGGTGGTGCAACGCTCCTCGGCAGCAGATTCTTTAAGAAGGATCGGGAAAAAAGATATTTTTCGGTTTCGATCTGGCTGTGCGGACGGAAAACGATTCTTCGCGCGGTGCTCGACACGGGGAACGCTCTGTCCGATCCGATCACGGGAACTCCTGCGGCGGTGGTCAGTGCGGAGGCAATGCGCACTCTTTTGCCACTTGAGATCTGTAAGAAGGGTGAGAGGGATCCCATCGGATGCTTTTCCGCGCTACCCGCAGCGTACAGGTCGCGTGCGCGACTTCTGCCCGTCAGCACCGTGACGGGAGGAGGGATGCTCCTCGCGTTTCGAACGGATCTTTGCCGTATCACGCCGATCGAGGGAGGCGAGGAGGAGGAGCGTGTGCTTCTGATCGCACTCAGCACGGCGAGCCCCGAGGACGCAGAAATGCTGTTGCCCGTCGGGATCCTTTGAGCTATGGATTTTGGAGGTTATTACAATGCTTTTATGCTTTTCGTTTCGACTGTGCGGTTTCGTGCGGCAGATCCTTTGCCGCCGCGGGAAAGGCGTCTATTACATCAACGGCCCCGACGTGCTTCCGCCACCGCTTACGGGCGAGGAGGAACGGACGGCGATTGAGCGCGTCGCACACGATCTCGAGGCACGGGATCTCCTGATCTCCCATAATCTCAGGCTCGTCGTCTACATCGCCAAGCGCTTTGAGAATACGGGAATCGGGATCGAGGATCTTATCTCGATCGGCACGGCGGGACTCATCAAGGCGGTCGATACCTTCCGTCCCGACAAGAACATCAAGCTTGCGACCTATGCGTCCAGATGCATCGAAAATGAGATCCTGATGTACATCCGAAAGCGAAGCGGATCGCGGTGCGAGGTGTCGATCGACGAGCCGTTGAACGTTGATTGGGACGGAAACGAGCTCCTCCTTTCCGACGTTCTCGGGAGCGAGGAGGACAGCGTGTCCTTTGAGCTTGAGCAAAGGGAGGAGCGCGCTGCTGTACGCGCGGCGGTCGCATCCCTCGATCCGAGAGAGCGTGAGATCATCGAGCTTCGTTACGGTCTCAGGGGCGGGAGGGAGTTGACGCAAAAGGAGGTCGCAGATCTTCTCGGGATTTCGCAGTCGTATATCTCGCGGCTCGAAAAACGGATCATCAAGCGCCTGCGCATTGAGGTCGAGGGCGCGATCTGAGGGAATTCGAAAAAAGCGATTCTCATCTGTTGTACGCGTTTCCGTCCGTCATTTTTGAGCGGGCTGTCTCAACGAGACAGCCCGTTTTGTGGTATGTTCAGTATCCTCTTCTGTGTCCCGAAAGACGCCAGAAGAGCTTTCTGAGAAACTCAAAGGGGAAGACGAGGAGAGAAAGGAGAAGGGTGTAGAGAAGCTCCTCCGGCGTGAGCGGCATCGTGCGGAGCACGCTCCCGCCGAGATAGACGAAGACGAGCTGAACCGCGAGTACGAAGCCTATGATGAGGAGAAAGAGGCGGTTTTTTGCAATCCCCGCGAAAAGGGAGAGACGGTCACTGCGACAGTTGAAGCAGTTTGCAACCGAGGAGAAGATGAAGAACGCGAAAAAGGCGGTGAGGAGACAGAGATCGTTCGGTGTTTGTCGATAATGCGCTCTTACGGCAGGAGAAAAGAGAAAGACGAGCGAAAGTGCGACCGTAAAGCCTCCGAGGAGCGTGATCTCGTGTATCATATAGCGATTCAGGATCGGTTCGTCGCGCTTTTTCGGTTGCTCCTTCATATAGAAGCGCATTGGTGCCTCTCCCGCAAATGCAAGACCGCCGAGAGTGTCCATAATGAGATTGATCCACAGCATCTGTACGACCGTGACGGGCGACTCGATCCCGAAAAAGGGACAGAGCATCGTCACCCCGACGGCGGAAAAGTTCATCGTGAGCTGCAGGGTGATGAATTTCCGGATGCTGCGGAAGATCGTGCGCCCATAAAGCACCGCCCGCACGATCGATGCGAGATTGTCGTCGAGAATGATAACGTCCCCCGCATCCTTGGCGACTGCCGTCCCGCTCCCCATACTGAAGCCGACGTCCGCCCTTTTCAGCGCGGGCGCATCGTTGATCCCGTCTCCCGTCATACCGACGACGAGACCCTCCTCCTGTGCGAGAGCGACGAGCCGCGATTTATCGCTCGGGAGGGCGCGTGCGACCACGCCGAGACGTGGAAGAAGCTCCTTCACGCGTGTATCGGAGAGATGGGAAAGCTCCTCGCCCGAGATGACCGTGTCAACGCCGTTTTTGAGGATTCCGCATTTTTCTGCAATCGCCGCCGCGGTGTCGCGGTTGTCCCCCGTGATCATCACGACATGTACGCCCGCCTCCCGCAGCTCTGCGACCGCCTTCGGAGCCTCGGGGCGGATCTTGTCGCATAAGGCGACCGCACACACGAGAGTGAGCGAAGAAAAGTGCCCGCTTTCAAGCTTATAAGCGGGAAGCTCCTCCTCGGCAACGGCGAGCACAATCACCCGAAGTCCCTTTTCGGTGCGCGCCTTCAGATCAGCCGTAAAGGAATTGCGAACACGCTCAAACGGAAGGGTCGCTCCTTCCTTCGTATAGACGTGCGAGACGAAGGGGAGGATCTTTTCGGGCGCACCCTTCAGGAGCGTTACGGCGCGCCCACCCTCCCGTACGACCGCCGCCGAGAATTTCCGCGTGCTGTCAAAGGGGAGAAAGAAGGTACGACTCCTGAGGGGCGGCGATACGCCCGCCTGAAGGACGGACGAGAGAAGGGCGCGGTCGGTCCCGTTTCCACCGATTGCGATCGATCCCTTCTTTTCACATGCAGAAGCAGTTCCTGTCAGCGAGGAGGAATTTTCCGTCGCCGAAAGCACGTAGTGGCGATATACCTCCGTCCCACTCGGAAGCTTCGCGAGAGAGGGATAGGACGCACCGTCCGCGAGCAGGATCTCCCCAACCGAAAGCCTTCCTTCGGTCAGCGTACCCGTTTTGTCGGTGAAAAGAAGATTCATACTACCTGCCGCCTCGATCCCTGCGGGCTTTCTCACGAGAACGCGATCCTTCACCATTCGCTTCATATTTGAGGACAGCACAACGGCGACCATCAGAGGAAGCCCCTCGGGAACGGCAACGACGATCACGGTGAGTCCGAGCGTGAGCGCGTGGAGCAGACTGTCGACGACGAAGGGCAGGTCGAGAAGGCGCATCCGCATAACAGATGGTTCAAAGCCACTTTCGACGAAAAAGGTGATGAAAAGATACGCGAAGGCGATGATTGCAGCGGCGATGTAACCGAATATCGAGATCTGCTTTGCAAGCTTTCCGAGGCGAAGCTTTAGGGGGCTGTCGCGCGTTTCCTTCTGGACCTCGCGGGAGATCTCCCCGAGAAAGGTCTCTCTCCCGACGCGTGAAACGTGCATCTCACATTCACCCGTCAGAACGGTACTTCCGCGAAAGAGGGAGGTCCTCGACGCGGGATCGTTCGGGGCGGCACCGTTTTCCTGTTCGGTCGCACAGGGGTATTTCACAGACTCCTTGCTTTCTCCCGTCAGAGCCGATTGGTCGCATCCGACGCGCCCTGAGAGAATTTTGCCGTCTGCGGGAACGAGATCCCCCTGCGAGAGGAGGAGAATATCCCCGACGACGATTTCGGAAAGGGGGATCTCCCGAACAGTACCGCTTCGCCTTACGCGCGCCCTTGTTTCGCTACTTTCCTCGGAAAGCCGTCGGTAGGCGCTGTCTCCGTTGTGGTCGGAAAAGGTGGAGATCAGCGTTGCGAGGAGGACCGAGACCGCGATCCCGACCGATTCAAGCGTGTCCCCGCTCCCGATCCCGAGAAGGAGAAACAGGACGTTCACGAGAAGTGCGAGCAGTAAAATCCGAATGACGGGATCTCCGAGATTCGTAAAGAATTTCGCGAGGAAGCTTTTTTGCTTCATCCGCGGTAAGACGTTTTCGCCGTGCTCTTTCCGCGATGCCTCGACCTCCGCGTCGCTGAGCCCTGCGCGCGCGCTCCTTTTCAGATCGGTCTTTTGCTTTTCGTGCGTGTACATTCGACTGCCGTTCCTTTCTCGTTTCGTTTGGTAAAGTATATGCTCGAAAAAACGCGCCGTATGCCTATTGACAAAAGGGGAAGAATGTGTTATACTACATGCAGAAACCGAATAATCGCATAGAGTCGGGGGTGCTGCCAAACGGTGGCTGAGATGGACGGTGAGTCCGAACCCTATAACCTGATACGGATAATACCGGCGTAGGGAGGAGCTTAACGGCAGTCAGCGGCAAGACGTCACCGCAGGCTGTTATAGAATTTGTTCTGAACCGCATGGAGGATTCCGTGCGGTTTTTCTGTTTCAAGTCATTTTTTAGGAGGTGCTTTATGCAAAGGCACAACACAAGGCGTCTTACGGTTTCGGGGATCTTCCTTGCAATGGCAACAGCTCTCGCTGCCGTTATGACGCTCATTCCGTTCTTCAGCCAAGCGTTTGGCGGAAGCTTTACCTTCGGCAGTATGCTGCCGATCGTCGTCGTTTCGTATATGTACGGCGTAAAATGGGGACTTTTTACCTCAGCGACCTACGCGCTGATCCAGATCGTAATGGATCTGATGCTTGGAAAGGGCTCGGTCATTCTTGCGCTTTTCCTTCCGTCGAGCGACGGATATATGGGCGCGTTTGCGGCGATCGCGATTCTCATCATTGACTATGTGATCGCGTATACTGTGCTCGGTCTCGGCGGCATCTTTCGGAAAAGGATCAAAAGTAAAGCACTTGCACTTTCTCTCGGTGCGGGCGTTGCTCTGTCGATCCGTTATCTCGCGCATATCGTTTCGGGGTATATCTTCTACGGCGCATGGGCAGAATGGTTCTTCTCCGAGCCGGAAAACGCGTGGATCGGGGAATCGGTTCTCGCGACCTTCTCGGGAAACGCGCTTGCCCTCGTTTACTCGATCGTGTATAACGGACTCTATATGATCCCCGAGATCGTGGTTACCGTACTGCTCGCAGTCATCCTGTCGCGCGTTCCGTCGGTAAAGCTCGAGGCGTAATACCTACAAAAATACAGAAAAGGCAGAAGCCACGGCTTCTGCCTTTTCTGTACGTAAAGTATAAATTATACGTTCGGGCCGAATTGCCCGAAGTCACGGATCCAACGGATCGCAAGATCGATCCAACACTGCACGTGCGGAACGATCATATAAGGCTTATCCGACATCGTTTCCTCGTTTGCGAGCGAGAGTCCGTGCTTTCCTGCGGGGAAGATATGCATCTCGAAGGGAAGCTTCTGCTTTGTGTATGCGTTTGCAAGGAGGAGCGCGTTCTGTACGGGAACGGTCGTGTCGGTGAAGGTGTGCCAAAGGAAGAAGGGCGCGGAGGTTTCGTCCACGTGCTCCTCAAGTGAGAAGCGAAGATGCTCCTCGTCGGTCGGAGTCTTCGTATTGCACAGATGATGGAAGGAGCCCTTGTGCGCGAATTCACCCGATGTGATGACGGGGTAGCTGAGGATCATACCGTTCGGCTTTCCGATCTCGGTCGGATCCTCTGCCGATGCGCCGAGTGCCTTTTGTACGGCATCCGTTTTCCAAAGAATGCCCGACGAAGCCGCGAGGTGCCCGCCTGCCGAGAAGCCGATGATGAAGATCTGATCGGGATCAACGTTGTATTCGTCTGCATTTTCGCGAATGTGCTTAATCGCAAGTGCCGCCTCGATGAGGGGCGCATAATCCGAAGCACCGGGGTTCTCGGGGTACTTGTCTCCCTTCATTCCGACGGTGTAGCGGAGGAGAAACGCGTTCAGCCCTGCCGCGAGGAATGCCTTGACGATCGGTTCGCCCTCTCTGTCAGAGAGGAAACGGTAGCCGCCGCCGGGGCAGATGACGATCGCCTTGCGGCGGTGGGACTTCAGCTCGTCGGAGTTATATGAAACGTACGTCGTAAGCGTCGCACCGGGATACTGCTCCGAAAGGGAAATGGTTTTTATAAGCATAGTGAATACGACCTTTCGTGGAATTCGTTGTCCCTATTATACACGAAAGCCAACATTTTTGCAAGAGGAAAATGAGTTTTATCAAAAAATATTCTTTGCAATCAATTCAGTAGTCAATCATTTATGAAAAGAGGGGAAAACGCTTGACTTTTTGCGCAAAAAAAGGTATAATGTAAGATGTGTAATTATAGCAGATTTTCGGGAGAACAAAAAGATGTGTGAGGAAAGGAAAAAGGACGCGGTCCTGAACGCGTACGAGGTCGAAAAGCCGTATATGGAGCTTGCTCGGACCTGGAACGAGCGGTTTTTGTCGGAACACGGATACCGTCCGCGCGTATACGTCGAGACCTTTGGTTGTCAACAGAATGAGGCGGATAGTGAGCGCCTGCTCGGTATGGCGGTCGATATGGGATACGATGTGACCGAATCTCCGAAGGACGCTTCGCTGATCCTCGTCAACACCTGTGCCGTCAGAGAGCATGCAGAAAAGCGCGCGCTATCCTTCATCGGTCAGTATAAAAAGCTGAAGGAGGAGGATCCTTCGCTCCTCATTGGTGTCGGCGGATGTATGGCGTCGCAGGAGCACCGCGTCGAGCAGCTGAAAAGAAGCTATCCGTACGTCGACTTCGTCTTCGGCACCTCCTCCTTCTACCGTCTCCCCGAGCTCATCGTGCGAAAGCGCGAGAAGGGAAAGCGTGTGTTTCATTCGGAGCACGAATACGTCGTGCCCGAGCATTTGCCCGTGTGCCGCAAAAGCGACTACCGCGCGTGGGTGTCGGTAATGTACGGGTGCAACAATTTCTGCACCTATTGCATCGTCCCCTACGTGAGAGGCAGAGAGCGGAGCCGCGACCATAGGGATATCGTAAACGAGGTGCGCGGACTCATCGAAAAAGGATATA
>JAZSIN010000011.1:0-2688 GCA_045533845.1 Eubacteriales bacterium
CTACTCCAATTTGTCTTCCTAAGACCGCTTGGCCTCCGACTTGGGGAATTCCTCCTCGGAGGGAAGAACGGGAACGAGCGATCTCTCGGCGAGTGCTCCGTGACCGATCTCACGGCGTCCGGGGGAACGGGTAGCCTTTGCTTCGCCTGTGGAGAAACCGGGCATATTGTAGTGGTGCATATAACGCTTCGAGGTCTCGCTGTCGATACCGTCGAGCATCTGTGCCTCGGAAAGCGTGCCGAGGGTAGCAACGGTCAGGACCTGGGTCTGACCTCTCGTGAAGAGACCCGAGCCGTGGGTGCGGGGCAGAACGCCGACTTCGGATGCGAGGGGACGGATCTGATCCATCGATCTTCCGTCAACACGCTTCTTGTCTTCGAGAAGCCAACGGCGGACGACCTTCTTCTGAAGCTTGTAGATGAGCTCGGGCATAATTGCGCCGATCTCGGGATATTCCTCGGAGAACTTCTCCTCGATCGCGTCCTGGATCGGGATCATCTTCGCGTCGCGGACCGTCTTGTCGTCGGTGTCGAGTGCGTCCATAAGATCCTTCTCGCAGAATGCGAAGACCTTGTCGAACATATCGTGGTCGAGCTCGCAGGAGGGATAGCTGAACTTCGGCTTTCCGACTTCCTTTACGATCGCGTTCACGAAGCAGAGGAGCTCCTTGATCTCCTTGTGTGCGAGCATGATTGCGGTGTACATCGTGTCGTCATCGACCTCGTTTGCACCTGCCTCGATCATAACGACCTTTTCCATAGAAGCGGCAACGGTGAGCTGGAGATCGGACTTCTTCTGCTGCTCCTCAGTGGGGTTGACGACAAGCTGACCGTCAACGAGACCCATAAATACGCCGCCGATCGGGCCGTTCCACGGGATATCCGAGATGGAAAGCGCGATCGAAGCGCCGAGCATTGCGGTGATTTCGGGCGAGCAGTCGGGGTCTACCGACATAACGGTAAGGGTGAGCGCAACGTCGTTGCGGAGGTCCTTCGGGAAGAGAGGACGCATCGGGCGGTCGATCACACGGGAGGTCAGAACCGCTTTTTCGGAGGGCTTGCCCTCGCGCTTCAGATAGCCGCCGGGGATCTTGCCTGCCGCATACATTCTCTCCTCGTAGTCAACGGAGAGGGGCAGAAAGTCGATGCCGTCACGGGGCTTTGCGGATGCGGTCGCACAGCAGAGCAGTGCGGTTTCACCGTACTTTACGAAGACAGAGCCGTTTGCGAGGCCTGCCATTTTGCCGGTCTCGACGATGAGATCACGGCCTGCGAAGGTATACCGGAACTGTTTGTAGTTGTGGAATACCATCTGGGAGCTGGTTACTTCAGACATTTTTGTTTCCTCCATGAATTCTTTGGATATTTTGTAGATACCCTAAGCGGAGGTTTAGCACTTAACCGAAGACGCAAGCCGCGTACGTGGAGTGGGTACTCGGTTAAATGCTGATCCTGACGCCCGGGATATCGGGGTTCCTGTCCTTGTTACAGCAGAAGAGCAGAACGACGTGCGCTCTGCTCTTCGCCGGCACAAGTGTCTACACGAAGAATTACTTACGCAGACCGAGCTTCTCGATGATCGCACGGTAACGAGCGATATCGGTTTTCTGGAGGTATGCGAGCAGGTTTCTTCTGTGACCGACCATCTTCAAAAGGCCACGGCCACTGTGGTGGTCCTTGTGGTTCGCCTTCATGTGCTCAGTCAGGTTATTGATGCGGTAGGTCAGAAGTGCGATCTGCACCTCAGGCGAACCGGTATCACCCTCGTGAATTGCGTACTGGTCGATGATAGACTGCTTAACGTTCTTGTCCATTTTGATTTTCACCTTTCAAAATATAAATTAGACGGGAACTCAGAGTACGGTGGGTGAAGATCCGCGATGAACGCGGCTTTTTTCCGTAACCCGAGTATCGTCAGCATACATTATAACATACCCATTTCGTTTTGTAAAGGGCTTTTTCAAAGAATTCCAACGATTTTTTGAAAACTTTTCGTGCGGATTTTTGCTTTTTCACCAAACGCCCCCGTCACTCGACGGAAATACGGGAATTTTGTGGGGCTTTGCGCGAAAAGTTTTTTCTTATCCCCCTTGAAAAAAAGGAAAATATATGTTATACTAAAATAAATGTTGCCGCGCGCGATAAAGGCGCGGCTTTGGGGCATAAAAACGCGGGTCGCGAAGGCGATCCGGGCGTTTCTTCCGGAAAGGATACATATATGGCAAAAGCGACCGAACAGAAAAACAAGCGGACGGTGAGCACCGCTCATGCGCACGGCACGAGGACGGTAAAGAACGGCTCTCCGAAGCACGGAAAGGGACCGTCTGAGGAGAAGGGCAGAGAGAACGTCAAGGGAAAGAAGAAGGAGGCGGGGAAGAATCCCGCGTCTGAGAGCTGGAACGTCGTGATGCCGTTTTTGCTCGGCGGGATCACGCTGCTTTTCGTTCTCCTTTACGTTTTTATATTTGCGGACAAGCTGAAGAACGGCGTCGTCGACGCGGGAGCGGTCGGCACATGGCTCTATAATTTCCTGATGTGGCTCCTCGGACCGACGGCGTATCTCATCCCTGCGGCACTCGCGGTGGTGGCGGTCCGCTGGAGAGGCGTTTCGAAGCGGAAGCGGAATCACGCGGCACTCTGGCTGCAGTTCGCGTTTCTGCTCGTCATTCTTTCCGCAGTTGCGGAGCTT
>JAZSIN010000008.1:0-7211 GCA_045533845.1 Eubacteriales bacterium
GGGACGAGAAGCGCGTGGTAGACCGCGTCGGCGTCGATCGAGCGGATGCCGTACGACTTGAGCATCACGCGTGAGAAGAGTCCCTTTCCGGCGCCGCTCGGGCCGGTAAGACCAATCAAAAGCATAGGCGCTCCTTTCTCAGAAGGCTTCGGGAAGCTCGACCCGCGTGCCGCGCTCGGCACTCTGTAGTGCAGCTTCCATCACGAGCTGAATATATGCGGCGTCCGAGATCGAGGGCGCGAAGAGCCCTTCGGCGGATGCGTTCGGGTTGCATTCAGCGCGGCTCACCGCCTCGAGATAGCGGTACATTCCGTGAATGTGTCCGCGCAGCCAGCCGTTTGCCGCCTTCGGGGATGGGAAGATGCCGCCCGGCGCGGGATAACGCCCGACGCATTTGATCGCGGTGTAGCCTGCCGTTCCGCCGTAGGGGACTTGCGGCTGTGTGCCGTCGTAAAAGTACAGATAATTCGGGTTCATCAGGGAGAAGCGAAGCGAGCCCTTTGTGCCGAATACCTCGAGGGAAAGGTCGTCGTTCGTTCCCATAGAGAGCTTGCTCGCGGTCACCGTTCCGACTGCGCCGTTTTCGAGCTCTGCAAGGAGATAGAATGCCTCGGAGGCATCGGTCGCCCAGGGCTTTCCGTCGATGCCGCGCCGAGAGGGGAATGCGATCTGCGCCTGCGCGGTGACGCTTTTGTATTTTCCGCAGAGGAAGTAAACGAGATCGAGCACGTGACTGCCGAGGTCAAAGAGCACGCCGCCCTTGCCGCAGATCGACGCGTCCTGCTTCCAGCCTGCCGATTTCTCGGGATCGAGACAGCTGTCGTGAAGGTAATCGGCGCGGAAGGAGAGGATCTCTCCGAGTGCGCCCTCAAGAATGAGCTCCTTTGCGCGAAGGATCGCCGCGTGGTTGCGGTTGTTGAATACAACGCCGCAGACCTTGCCGTTCTTTTCGTGCGCCCGTATCGCTTCGCTGATCTCACGCGCCTCCTCGGCGCTTGCCGCGAGGGGCTTTTCCGAGAGGATGTGCTTACCCGCTCTGATCGCCTTCAGGATCGTCTCCTTGTGGCAGACGTTTGGGGTGCAGACGTCGATCACGTCGATCGTCGGGTCAAAAATGAGGTCGTCCTCCGAAACGGCGGCAACGTCAAATCCGAAATCGCGGCATACCGCACGGGACTTTTCGATCGAGCGCGTCGTGACGCCCGCGATCTCCGCCCTGAAATTTGCCGCATAATAGTAGGGAAGGGACTCGACCGCATAGGCGTGGGTCTTGCCCATACTGCCAAATCCGATGATCCCGACCCTGATCGTTTTTTTCATCAGAGCAGCCTCCTGTTCTCTCGCAAAAATATACATAATATATTATACCGCAAAATTTCACCGATTGCAAGAGGGTTTTCGCGATTTATGAAAAATTCGCTTGACTTTTTCGGGGGGGTATGGTATGATGTTATACTGTAAGCTATGATGAACGGAGGCTATTATGCACGACGAGCTGACACAGGTCGATATCGACAAAATGAAGGAGGAGATCCGCTACCGCAAATCGGAGCTTGATCCCCAGCTGAAGGAAATGCTGAAGACCGCGAGGGAGCTTGGCGACCTCAGCGAGAACGACGAATATAAGCAGGCGAAAAGAGAGCTGTCGAAGAACCGCAGTCGCGTCCATTACCTTGAAAATATGATCGCGACCGCGAAGATCATCAAGGTCGAGTCGAAGGCGGACACCGTCGGACTTTTCGACTACGTCGAGATCTATTATGAGGAGGACGAGGAGACGCGTACGGTGCGGATCGTGACCACGCTTCGGAACGACGTCCTGAACGATTGCATCTCGAAGGAATCGCCCGTCGGACGCGCGCTTCTCGGACGGAAGGTCGGGGATCGCGTGACGGTAGCGGTAAACGAGCGGTACAGCTATACCGTTCTCATTAAGTCCCTGCGGAAGGGCGAGGACGACGATTCGCTACCGATCTCGAATTATTAAAGAACAAAAGGGCAGAGAACGTGATATTCTCTGTCCTTTTTTGTGCTCGTTATTATAAAATTATTTTTTCTTTATAAACAGTCAAAACACAAACAAAACGTTAACATTTCCGTGGTACAATGGGAATGTAAGATCAAGCGTGCGCCCTTATGGGGACGGCGTGAACAGATCGTAGCGGCGGGAGGTATATATGTTCAAAATTCTGATTGTAGAGGATGACAGGGATCTGAACCGTTCCGTGTGCGCCTTTCTGGACAGCAACGGATACGAGGCGGTCGGTTGTCTCAGCGCGGAGAACGCATACGACGAGATGTATAAGACCGTTTTCGACTGTGTCGTGTCGGATATTATGATGCCGAACATTGACGGCTTTGAATTTGCAAAGACCGTCCGTTCGCTGAGCAATGACATTCCGATCCTGTTTATGACCGCCCGTGATGATTTCGCATCCAAGCAGAGGGGCTACCGAATCGGCATCGACGATTATATGACGAAGCCCATCGACCTCGGCGAGCTGCTCCTGCGCATCGGCGCACTTCTCAGACGCTCTAAGATCGCATCGAGCCGTCGTCTTGAGGTCGGGAGCTTTGTTATGGATGCCGACGAGAGAAGTGCAACGCTGAATGGTGAGGAAATATCGCTCACGGCAAAAGAGTTTGATCTGCTGTATAAGCTCCTCTCCTATCCCAAAAAGACCTTTACGCGAACACAGCTGATGGACGAGCTTTGGGATGTAGATACGCAGGCAAGCACGCGCACGGTCGACGTGTATATGACCAAGCTGCGCGCCAAGCTCTCGGAGTGCGACTCGTTTGAAATCCGGACCGTTCACGGTCTTGGCTATAAGGCGGTGATAAAGTGAAAAAAGGAGATACGACGAAAAGGATACTCAGCACGGTCAGTAGTTTTTTTGCCTTCTTTCTGCTTGCCGCATTTGTAACCTCTTGCTGCATTACGCTGTTTGTTTCCGCACTACAGGGGTCTATCGGTCGGGAGTTCACACAAGATGAGATTACGGTTGCAGCGAAGATAACGATGCTCAACGTAATCCTTTTGAGTGTCGGGATGGCTCTCGTGGATTATGTTCGCCGCAAGCTTACGGTTGAACGCCCCGTAAAGCGAATTACCGATGCAACCGCTAAAATGATAGAGGGGGATTTTGACGTTCGGATCGAGCCTATCGCAAAATTTGCTACGGACGACAGCTTCAATGAAATTATTTCGTGTATCAATAAGATGGCATCAGAGCTTTCGGGTGTGGAGACCTTGCGCGCCGATTTTATTGCCAACGTATCCCACGAGATGAAAACGCCGCTTGCCGTAATACAGAACTACGGAACGCTTCTCGGGGCACCCGATCTATCTGAAGAAAAGCGTATGGAATACGCGAAGGCGATCACCGATGCATCCCGCCGCCTTTCCGATATGATGACGAATATTCTGAAGCTCAACCGCCTTGAAAATCAGCAGATCTATCCGCAGATCGAAAAATATGACCTCGGAGAGCAGCTTTGTGAGAGCCTTTTGCAGTATGAAAGCACGTGGGAAAGAAAGAATATCGAAATCGAAACCGATATTGCGGAGAGCGTGATGATATCCGCCGATTCGGAGCTTCTCTCTCTTGTATGGAACAACCTTTTCTCCAACGCCTTCAAGTTTACCGAGGACGGCGGCAAGGTGACTCTTACGCTTAAAGCAGACGAAGAATACGCTACCGTGAGGATTGCCGACACGGGGTGCGGAATGAGCGCGGACGTTGGCGCGCATATCTTTGAGAAGTTCTATCAAGGGGACACCTCTCACGCAAAAGAGGGCAACGGTCTTGGTCTTGCGCTCGTCAAGCGAGTAGTCGATATTTTAGAGGGAGAGATCGGTGTAGAGAGTGCTGTCGGGGTCGGTACGACCTTTACGCTGAGGATCAGGAGGGAAAGAGATGGATCTGAAGAAGCTCGCTAAAGCCCTGCTGTTTCCGCATATCGCCGTGATGCTCCTCCTCGTTCCCATAGCCGCCGTTCTGCTTATCGGCTCAATGGTGTTTGTCGGAACGGAGTCGGTCATTGCCATCCTATCCTACGTTCTTTCCGCTTATACCTTGACGGTGTGGTGCTTCAGGATTCCGTTTCTGGTCAGGTTCTTTCAGACCTTCAAGGATGAAAACAAATACGCGAGAAGATGGCAGGACGATACGCGTCTTAGGGTGAACGTATCGCTCTACGGCTCGCTTATGTGGAACGCATTGTATGGACTCTTTCAGTTGTGGCTTGGATTTTATCACCAAACCTTTTGGTTCTTCTCGCTCGGCGCGTACTATATCTGCCTTGGTGTGATGCGCTTTTTCCTGCTGCTGCATACAAGAAGGTATGCCCCCGGAGAGAGGATGCAGACCGAGCTTATAAAATACCGCGCTTGCGGATGGGTATTCCTTCTGATGAATTTGGCTTTGGCGCTGATCATCTTCTTTATGGTTTACTTTAACAGAACCTTCGAGCATCATATGATCACGGCGATCGCGATGGCGGCATATACCTTCACCGCATTTGCGGTAGCGATCGTTAACGTAGTGAAATACCGCAAATACAACAGCCCCGTCTTTTCCGCATCCAAGGCGATCAGCCTTTCGGCGGCACTCGTGTCGATGCTGACGCTTGAATCCACGATGCTCACGACCTTCGGCGACGGAACGATGGCGGCTGCCACAGAGAAATGGATGCTCGGCATAACGGGTGGAGTTATTTCCATTCTCATTGTTACGACGGCAATTTATATGATCGTCCACGGTACAAAAAAACTAAAACAATGAAAAATCAGAGGTTAAAATTATGGAAAACAAGAACGAAAACAACGGCTTTCAGTACACATATTCCGCGAAGGAACAGGCAGAGATCAGGCGCATCCGTGAAAAATATACCGCTCCGACAAAGGAAGAGGACAAGATGGCTCGTCTCTATCAGCTTGATGCGAGCGTGACACGGACCGCGCAGGTCGTTTCGATCGTGCTCGGTATCGTAGGCGCACTCATTCTCGGCTTTGGAATGAGCCTTTGTATGACCGATCTGAGAGAAATCCTCGGCTCGTACAGAGATATGGCTATGGTCATCGGCATTATCGTCGGTGTGATCGGCGGCGTTCTTGCAAGCCTTGCCTATCCCATCTGTAACGCCATCGTTAAAGCAAAGCGCAAGAAGCTCGCGCCCGAGATCATCCGTCTTACCGACGAGCTGATGCAATAAGAAAAACGGCTGTCTCATTGGGACAGCCGTTTTTCTGTAAAGCTCGCTCAGTAGACCCGATCGCCCGCTTCGTCGCCCCAGACGTTCTCCGAGAAGACGTACACGACGAAGCCGTCAAGCTCGAAATCACGGACGTAGGCGCGATCGACGAGCTCGATCCAATAATCGCTGAGCACGATCTGATTGTATTCGTACCTTGAGAGGAGGACGAAATATTCGTCGACGCCCGCTTGGTCCTCGTACCACCCGAGGCTCGACTGATAATGGTCGGTCTTCAGCCCCCACAGCGGATCCTTGTTGTCGCCCTCGACGAGGATCTCGCGGCACTTGACTCTTGAATCCGACAGGAGTGTGATCGATTGCGACCGCCAGAAGGTCGCGTAGCCGTACGACAGTCCCTCCTTTTCGAGTGCCTCGGTGAGACGGTGAAGCTCGTTGTCTCTGCCGTAGTCAAAGGGCATATCTGTGATCGTCTTCACGTTGAATGCCGAGAGACAGGAGAGGGCGACGAGGACAAGCACTCCGAGCCGTACCGTGCAGATCGCGGTCTCCCTGTGCTTCCACGCTTCCGAAATGACACACGCCGTCGTCACGACCGCAGAGCCGACGAGGGGCACGAGCCGCCAATTCGCCGCGCCGAGCCGTCCGCAGACAACGCCGAAGAACAGAAAGGCGAGAAGGAAGGCGTGACCGAGCGCCAGCACGCGCACGTAGCGATTTGTGAGCTTCTTGTAGCACGCGAGCGCGATCAGCGGCACGACGAACAGAAGGATCGCGACGCCGATGCGGAGGAGATTCACGATCGACCGCATACTGAAGAGCTCGTCGCTCTTCAAAGCGTCCATACCGAGGAGGGTGAGAAAATTCATAAAGAACTTGTCGGCGTTCTCGGCCCACTCCGCAGGGTCGCTGTAGCGCGAGTAGCCTGTCGCGTAGCCCGACGTGATCCCGCCGAGAAGCGCCTCAAGAAGGACCGTTCCGACAAGGACGCCCGCTACCATCGCAGCGAGGAGGAGGATCGGGGGGATATTCCTCCGCGACAGGAGCTTTGCCTCGCGGTCGAAGAGCCGCTCGAGAAAGACTGCCGCCATAACGGGCAGAACGGTCAGAACGAGCATCTGTGAGCCGTTCGTCGCCGACAGAAGGGTCAGAAGGAAGAGCCCCGCGAGGGGGAGGGAGCGGAGAAGCGGCTTTTTCTCTGTCCTTTCGAGCTGATCCCACGCGTAGAACGTGAGGGACAGAAGGAAAAAGTAGAGGAGGAGACCGAGGCTGTAGTAGATGACGTGATTCCACATGATCTCACGCAGCTTCTCGGATGACGAAAGGACGAGAAGGAGGCAGGCGGAGACTCCAAGCGCCGACGCGTACGACTGCTTCATTTTGCGGAGGAGCAGAATGGACGACGCGAGGAAGAGGCAGGCGAAGATCACCATTCCCGTGACGTGCGCCGTCATCGAAACGCCGAACAGCGCGATGAGCGGAATGAACCACAGCGGCGCGCCGAAGGGAAGGAGCGCGGCGTAGTTGAAATCGGGGTCAAACACCTTGCCCGACTCGTACATGGACTCCGCCCAGAGGATCGTGTCGGTGCAGTCGGCGTGGAAGTAGCCCTCGGCGGGCCCCACGATGAAATAGAGGACGGTCGCGAGGGCGACGGCAGCCGCCACAGCACAGAGAAGGAGGGGAAGGTGCTTTTTCAGCATAGGGAGGAGCGCCGTGAGGTCGACGCTTCTGTGGGACGCGTTCGGCTTCTTTTTTTCGTTCACCATAAGTATATGTCTCCGTTCTTAATTCTTGTCGGTATGGGATGCTCCGAAGAAGGGCTCCTTGTATTTCGCGTACAGGACGATCGGGAACGCCGACCAGCCGTGGCAAAGCGATCCCGCGCCGCGGAACGCCGATGCGCCCGCTTCGACCTCCCAGAAGGTGGTGGCACCCGCGCCGAGCATCGCGCCGGACCGCGTGAAGAGCTCCTCCTTTACGAGAGGGTCGTA
>JAZSIN010000229.1:0-4288 GCA_045533845.1 Eubacteriales bacterium
GGATCGAATCGTTTTTCACAGATTTTTCATTCCTTTCATAGGGGATATCCTTTTTCCTCGTCCTCATCGACGATCGGGAGTGAGAACCGAAAGGACGATCCCTCTCTACTCTTATTATAACGAATTTCCTTCCATTTCGCAAGGGCTATTTGATATTTTTATTCATTTTTTACAGAAAAAGCACACTTTTCCCGCGCCCCTCCCCCGTGTTCCCATAATCCGTCGGGAGGGCAGAAAAATACAGCTCGGTTTTTACGGAATAATTTCGGATTAAGGACGAAAGCCGTTGCTTTTATGCGGGACCTGTGGTATAATGAATTAAGGAAACAAAAAAGCGAAGACCACGGAGGTACCCGCTATGATCACGCTCCTTTTCGGACCGCCCGGAAGCGGAAAAACGCATAAGCTCCTTGAAGAAATGAAGCGCGACGCCGAAAACGGCATCCGCTCCTTTCTGATCGTCCCCGAGCAGGAGACCGTATCAGCAGAGAGACGGGCACTTCTCTCTCTCCCGCCCGCGGCACAGCTGACCGTGGAGATACTGAACTTTTCCCGTCTTGCGAACCGCGTCTTCCGTGAATACGGCGGACTTGCTTACCACTACATCGACAAGGGCGCAAAGGCGTTTCTGATGTGGAAAACGCTTCGGGAGCTCGCGCCGCTTCTCGAGTCCTTCGACGAAAAAACGGCGCACGAGGCATCGCTCTCTGAATGGCTTCTCTCAGCAGTATCCGAGCTGAAGGCGTCGTGTATCACACCCGAGGAGCTTGAAAGAGCTGTCGAGTCACTTCCGAAGGACGATCCGCTCCGACAGAAATCGCGCGATCTCGCCCTCGTCTACGCCGCGTACCGCGGGCTCGTCCGTGAATCCTTCGACGATAACGAGGACGATCTTTCCCGTCTCGCACAGCTTCTCACAAAGCACGATTTCTTTTGCGGCACACATGTTTACATCGATTCCTTCACCTCCTACACGAGGCAAGAGCTTTCGGTCATTGAGGAGATCGCACGAACGGCGGATGCGCTCACCGTAACCTTTATGTCCCCCGATATAAACGCACGGAATCTGCACCTTTCCTCGGTGACCGACACCGCGAAGCGGATCCTCGATATCGTAAAGAAATACAATCCGAGAATCGAGAGGCTGAGTGGAAATCACCGTGCAAAGCACGGATCCTTAGCTCTTTTCTCCGACCTCCTCTGGCGACTTGATCTTACGAGAGATCAGCTTCCGGCGTTCCCCGAGGGCACGCGCGACGCAATCCGACTTCTTTCCTCGGAGTCGGTCTACGAGGAGGCCGACAACGTCGCTCATCTGATCCTTTCCCTCATAAGAAAGGGCTACCGCTACCGCGACATCGTCGTGGTAGCGCGGGATGCCTCGCGCCTCTCGGGTATTCTCGATCTCGCGTTTGAGAAATATGAGATCCCATATTTCCTTTCCGAGAAGGAGGATCTGCCCCCCCCCCCCCCCCTAAAGCTTCTTCTTTCCGCACTTCGGATCCTTTCGTCGCGTTGGCAACGCTCCGACGTCATTACCTACGTAAAGAGCGGACTCTCGGGTGTTGATCCGAGGGACGCCGATCTGTTCGAGGAATACGTCTCGACCTGGGAGATCTCGGGATCGGGCTTCTACGGTCCCGGAGAATGGGATATGAACGCCGACGGTTTTACGAAGGACAGGAGCGAGCGCGGTGAAGCGATTCTCAAGTCGGCAAACCGCGTCCGCGCCGCTATCCTTCCACCTCTCCTCTCCCTCGGAGAGGCACTGAAAAAGGCGGAAAGCATCCGCGCGGAATGCGATGCGCTCATCGATTACCTAAAGAAAATGGAGCTCCCCGAAAAGCTCCTCGCGCTCTCGGATAGAGAGCGTCTGAAAAACAGACGGCAGGCCGCCGACATCTACGCGCGGCTGTATCCGCTTCTCGAGGCACTCATTGAAAAGATCGCCGTTCTTTCCCCCGAGGGAAGCGACGAGCCCCTCACGGAGGAGGAGCTCGAAAGCGCGATCCGTATCCTTCTGAAAGCGACCGACATCGGAACGATCCCGACGGCGGTGGACGAGGTAACGGTCGGCTCTGCACACATGCTTCGCGCGGGGAACGTACGCTGTGCGATCCTCGTCGGGCTTTGCGAGGGAGAATTCCCCGCCTCGGTCGACGACAGCGGGATCTTCTCGAGTGCAGAGCGCATGAGACTCAAGGCGCTCGGCATGGAGAATCTTTCCCCCGCATACGACTTCCGCTCGTCGGACGAGCTTCTTTACGTCAGCCGAGCGGTCTCCCTCCCCTCCGAGCTTCTCGTTCTGTCTACGCACAAGGCGGGAGCAGACGGCGCATCCGCCCGTCCCTCGCTTCCCTTTTTGCGCGCGAAAAAGCTTCTCGGAGAGGAATATCCGATCGAAGAACCTATGCTTCTTCCATTTACCGACCGCATTCTGACCCCCCGTCTCTCTCTCGAATATTACCCCGCCCTGAAAAACACCGAGGCGGGAGAGGCGCTTCGCCGCCTGTACCTCGAAAACGGATGGTTCCCCCAGGGCGTCGAGGCGGCTGACGTTCCGATCTCAACAGAAAAGGAATGCGTCTCCGAGGAGCGTGCCGCAGAGATCTTCGAGGATCGTATGCGACTCTCACAGTCGAGGATTGAAAAATACGTGGGGTGTCCCTTCAACTACTACTGTGACTACGTGCTTTCTCTCCGCCCCGAACGGATCGCGGAATTCGGCGCGAGCGACTCGGGAAGCTTCTTACACCGCGTGCTCGAGTGCTTCTTTACGGAAGCGGGAACTCCAAATGGAGCATCCTTCACACGCGAACAAATCGAGGACATCGCGGACCGCGTAATCGCACAGTACAAAGAAGAGATCCTCCCGAAGTCGCTCTCCATCGAGGAAGACGGCCGCCTGCCCCACCTCTACAGACGCCTCAGAGATCTCTCGGTCATGATGATCGAGAACATTCTCGACGAATTTTCCGCGTCCGATTTTACCCCCCGCTTCTTCGAGCTTCATATCGGCGGAAGCGGCGCGCCAAGTCCTCTCACCTTCACGCTGAAGGACGGAAGCACCCTCTCGCTCCCCGGTGTCATCGACCGCGTCGATCTCTGCAGAAGGGATGATAAGCTTTACGTTCGCATCGTCGACTACAAGACCGGCGTGAAGAGCTTTTCCCTCTCGGATCTCGAATACGGGCTGAACACGCAGATGCTTATCTACCTCTTCACACTCTGCCACGCGCATGAATTCCTCGCGAAGGAGGGGGACGGCGTCGAGATCTGCCCTGCGGGTGCGCTTTATCATTCCTCTGCCCTCTCTGCAGTATCGCTCGACACCTACCCCGACGGAGAAAACGGCATTGACGTCCGCAGTCTTGCCGAAAAGGGCTTTACGAGGAGCGGCATTCTGACAAGCGACGAATCGATCCTTCGCGCGATGAACCACGACCTCGACAGCAATTATCTCCCCGGCGTGCGGGTCACAAAATCGGGCGCGATCAGCGGAAAAACGCTGATCCCCCCCGAAGCATTTTCGGAGATCGAACGCGAGATCAGGGAGACCGTTACAGGAATTGCTGAGAAAATGCGAAGCGGTGTTGCAGACGCCTCTCCGCTCCAATATAAGGGGAAGATCCCCTGCACCTACTGCGAAATGCGACCGATCTGTCGGCACAGCGGCAGGATCGAATATGAAAGCGAAGACACAGACACGGAAGGGAGTGACAACTGATGGCAAAGAACTGGAACGCCGCCCAGCTTGCGGCGATCACGTCGCGGGACAAGACCCTTCTCGTATCTGCCGCAGCGGGTGCGGGAAAGACAGCCTCGCTCACTGAGCGCATCATTCGCCGTCTGACCGATGAAGAGCATCCCGCAGAGATCAGTCGTATGCTCGTCGTCACCTTCACCCGTGCCGCCGCGTCCGAGCTTCGCGAGCGTATCTCCGGGGCACTTTCGGATGCGCTTGCCTTGAACCCGACATCCCTCCACCTTTCGCGTCAGCTCATCGCGCTGTCCGAGGCGCATATCTCGACGATCGACTCCTTCTTCGGGGACGTCGTGCGCTCGAACTTCTCTTCACTCGGGCTTCCACCGAAATTCCGTATGGCGGACAATGCAGAGCTCGCGGTGCTGAAGCTTTCGGTGATGAACGAGCTGATTGAAGCGCTTTACAGGAGGGGGAAGGAATACGGTCACTTCTTCGACCACTTCTCCGCGGTACGCTCCGACCGCGGGCTTGCGGAGATCTTCCTCGGCATTTACGAGGACCTTCTACGCTATCCCGACGGGA
>JAZSIN010000206.1:0-3270 GCA_045533845.1 Eubacteriales bacterium
CAAGCCTCGGTGTCGATTACGGGTACGTTCGGGATAGCCTGAGCGAAGGGAGTGTAGATAGCGGTTCTGGTATTGAGTGCTCTGTTGAACTCGCTCGGAGTCTTCTTGGAAGGGCACTTTTCCTGGCAAGCGCCGCAACCGGTACACTTATCGGCGTCAACGTATCTTGCCTTCTTGCGGATATCAACTGTGAAATCGCCGACAAATCCGCTGACCTTTTCTACCTCACTGTATGTATAGATGGTAATGTTCTCGTGAGCGGCAGCCTCAACCATCTTGGGAGTGAGGATACATGCCGAGCAGTCGAGAGTGGGGAAGGTCTTGTCAAGTTGGGACATTCTTCCGCCGATGGAGGGAGTCTTCTCAACGATATCTACCTCGTAGCCTGCGTCTGCGATATCAAGCGCGGTCTGAATGCCCGCGATACCGCCACCTATGACGAGCGCGCGCTTTACGACGGGGCTCTCACCTGCGGTAAGGGGAGCGTTGAGATGTACCTTTGCGATCGCCGCACGTCCGAGGATGATCGCCTTTTCGGTTGCCTCATCCATATTCTTGTGGATCCACGATACCTGCTCGCGGATGTTTGCGATCTCGACCATATAGGGGTTGATACCTGCCGCGGCAGCTGCCTTACGGAAGGTGTTCTCGTGCATTCGGGGCGAGCAGGAGCAGACCACGATACCGGTAAGACCGTATTCCTTTACCGCATCCTTGATCAGGTTCTGACCCGACTCGGAGCACATATAGGTGTAATCCACCGAGTGAACGACACCGGGCTCAAAGGAGAGCGCTTCTGCGACCCTTGCGGTATCAACGGTACCCGCAATATTCGTGCCGCAGTGACATACAAATACGCCAATCTTCTGCATAGCTCTTCCTCCTTACTTACTGTATTTGCGGAACGCCGCAACGATTGCCTGCTGGGGCATTTCCTCGTCGAGCTTTCCGGGGATCGCCTCGGGGCGGAGATGGTTTGCGCCCTGCTTACGGATCGCCATGAGGCGGACTGCCTCGACGAGCTTGGCGGGCTCAACCTGTCTCGGGCAACGCTCGATGCAAGCGAAGCACGCGAGGCACTTGTAGATCGATTCCGAATTCATCAACGCCTCGATCTCACCATTCTCGACCATATAGACGAACTGATGGGGATGGTACTCCATATCGTCGTAGGAGGGGCAGGTCGCGGTGCATTTGCCGCAACGCATACACTTCTTGACGTTTACTCCGGACATGCGGAGGATCTCTAAGGTCTCTGCTTCCTTGTTGTTATGCATATACCGTCCTCCCTTCTTACTTCACGCCGAGTGCTTCTGCGAGAAGCTCGGTGAAGTAGGCTACGGGGAGCGATTCCCCGCCGTTCTTCTTCAGGTTATAGAGGCAAAGCGGGCAAGCGGTGAGAACCATCTCGGCGCCGTTCGCCTTCGCGTTGTCGAGGATCGCCTCCGAGCGCTTCTTCGGCACTGCGGGGTCCTCCATCGTAACGTACGCGCCGCAGCATTCGTTGCGCATCGCATAGGTCACGGGCTCTGCGCCGATCGCACGGATGAAATCCTCGAGGATCTTGGGATTCTCGGGGTCGTCCATCTGCATCACCTTGCCGGGGCGAAGGAGGAGGCAGCCGTAGTATGCGGCGATCTTCTTGCCCGTGAAGGGATTCTTCACAGCCGCCTTGATGTTGTCAAAGCCGACCGTGTCGCGGAGCATCTCGAGGTAATGCACGACATTCGTTTCGCCGTGATAAGGCTCGTCGAGCTTCAGGTAATTATTTGCGCGGAGAACGATGTCCTCGTTCGTGCGCATATCGTTGTTGACCTGCTTCAGTACGTTATGGCAAGCCGAGCAAAGCGTGAGGAGATCCTGTCCCTTCTCCTTTGCGGAGTTGAGTGCGCGGATCGCGGAGAGCTTCGTTGCGATCTCGTCCTTAGCGAGCGGATATACCGCGCCGCAGCACTGCCAATCGGGCAGCTCCGTCATCGTAACGCCGAGCGCCTCTGCCGAGCGACGCGCGTAAAGGTCGAGATCCTTTGCCTTGGTCCGAAGGGTACAACCGGGATAATAGCTGAATTCCATTCTGTGTTTGTCCTTTCGAAAGATTCACTGTAATTCCGCCATTCCGCCCGTGGAATCGTTCCCACGGGCGGAATTCGGATTATAAAGATCAGACCATCTGTTCGGGATGGAATACCTCGTCAAACTTTTCAGCCGTCAGGAAGCCGAGTGCTACGCACGCCTCCTTCAGGGTGATGTCCTCCTTGAACGCCTTCTTGACGGTCTTCGCCGCATTCTCGTAGCCGATGTAGGGATTGAGCGCGGTGACGAGCATCAGCGAATTGTGGAGGTTGTCGTGCATCTTCTGCTTGTTTGCCTTGATTCCGACAGCGCAGTTGTTGTTGAAGGAGACCATAGCCTCTGCAAGAAGTCTTGCGGACTGGAGGAAATTGTAGATGCAGACGGGCATGAATACGTTCAGCTCGAAGTTGCCCTGCGATGCTGCCATACCGACTGCTACGTCGTTGCCCATAACCTGAACGGCTACCATCGTGACTGCCTCGCACTGGGTCGGGTTGACCTTACCGGGCATGATGGAGGAGCCGGGCTCGTTCTCGGGGATCGTGATCTCGCCGAGGCCGAGACGGGGACCGGATGCGAGCCAACGAACGTCGTTCGCGATCTTCATCATATCAGCGGCGAGTGCCTTGATCGCACCGTGTGCGAAGACGATCTCGTCCTTCGAGGTGAGCGCGTGGAACTTGTTGCCTGCGGTTACGAACTTCTTACCGGTGATCTCGGAAACTGCCTCTGCGACCTTTACGTCGAAGCCCTTCGGTGCATTCAGACCGGTGCCGACTGCGGTACCGCCGAGTGCAAGCTCCTTCAGAACAGGGAGAGCGATCTTCAGCTGCTGCTTGTCGCGCTCAAGGCTCGATCTCCAGCCGGAGATCTCCTGCGAGAACGTGATGGGGGTAGCGTCCTGAAGGTGGGTTCTGCCGCTCTTAACGATGCCCTTGTTCTGACGCTCGAGCTTCTTGAAGGTGGAGACGAGCAGGTCGATTGCGGGGAAAAGCTTATCCTCGATCGCCTCAACTGCAGCAATGTGCATAGCGGTCGGGAAGGTGTCGTTCGAGGACTGGCTCATATTGATATCGTCGTTGGGGTGGCAAAGCTTTTTGCCTGAGAGCTGATTTGCTCTGTTGGCAATGACCTCGTTTGCGTTCATATTCGACTGTGTTCCCGAGCCTGTCTGCCATACGACCAGAGGGAAGTGGC
>JAZSIN010000167.1:0-3664 GCA_045533845.1 Eubacteriales bacterium
CGATCGAAAGATCGATCGCGTCGCCGACGAGGATCGGAACGTACAGGGAGAGGGCGACCGAGATCGCCGCACACAGGAGGGAGAGAAGAAGCAGAAGCCGATATCCGCGCAAATAGCCAAACACGCGCTTCAGAGCCCTCTTCGGAAAAAGCGTTTTCTTTTCATTCGCTCGTCTCATTTCGTCTCCTCCTTTCCGAACTGCGAGTGATGAATCTCCGCATAAATCTCACAGGTCGAGAGAAGCTCCTCGTGTGTGCCGAGTCCAACGGCTTCGCCGTCCTCGAGCACGAGGATCTGATCAGCACCGAGCAAGGAAGCCGTTCTCTGCGATACGAGTACCACGGTAGGCTTGTAGGGAAGCGCCGCGATCGCCTTCTGAAGCTTCGCGTCGGTCGCATAATCAAGCGCCGAGGAGCTGTCGTCGAGGATCAGAATACGCGGCTTTTTGACGAGTGCGCGTGCGATCGTGAGACGCTGACGCTGACCGCCCGAGAAGTTCTGTCCGTTCTGCTCGACGGGAGCGTCAAGACCTCCGTCCTTTTCGCGGACGAAATCCGCCGCCTGCGCGGCTTCGAGCGCCTCCCAAAGCAGTTCGTCCGAGGCGTTTTCATTACCGAAAGAGAGATTCGAACGGATCGTTCCGTGGAACAGGACCGCCTTTTGCGGAACGATGCCGATGCGGTCGCGCAGATCCTTCAAGGGAATGGATCGAACGTCCCGACCGTTGACCGAAACCGTTCCGTCTTCGGCGTCGTAAAAGCGTGGGATCAGATTCACGACCGAGGTTTTACCCGATCCCGTTCCGCCAATAACGGCAAAGATCTCACCGCTCCAGACGGTAAAGCTGATGCCCGAAAGCGCCGCGTCGCTCCCTTCGTTATAGCGGAGCGACACGTTTCGGAAGGAGATCTCGTCCCCCCACCCGCGATCCTCCGAGCCGAAGTCTCCGTCTCCCGATGACAGATCCTCGGTCTTATATTCGAGCGCTGCGGCAATGCGGTTTCCCGAGGCGAACGCCTTCGTAATGCTGATAATGAGGCTCGCGAGCTTCACAAGCTCAACGAGGATCTGTGTCATATAGTTGTAGAGCGCTACAAGCTCACCCTGCGAGATCAAACCACTGTCGATACGGATTGCACCGACGTAGACGAGTGCGATCACCGCAAAATTTACGATCACGTAAGTTATGGGATTCATCAAGGCAGAGAATCTACCAACGAAACGCTGTAATTTCGTATGTGCACGGTTGGCTTCATCAAAGCGCGCGCCTTCCGAATCCTCAAGGCGGAACGCACGGATCACTCTTACACCCGTGAGATTCTCACGCGTCAGTCCAAGCACACGGTCAAGGCGAGCCTGAACCTTTTTATAAAGCGGGATGCCGATCAGCATAATGCCGAGGACTACGATCGAAAGAAGCGGGATCGTAACGACAAAGATCAACGCACTCGGCGTGTCGATCATAAACGCCATGATCATCGAGCCAAAAACAATGAACGGAGAGCGGAGCAAGAGGCGAAGAGTCAGATTCACACCGTTCTGAACCTGATTAACGTCGCTCGTAAGGCGGGACAGAAGGGTAGCGGTACCGACCTTGTCGGTCTCGGAATAGGAGATCCCCTGAATATGGTCGAACAGAAGATAGCGGACCTTTGTCGAAAATCCGACCGCCGCTTTGGCAGAGAAATACTGTGCCGTAACCGAGCATAGAAGTCCGACGGCGGCAAGGAGAAGCATCAGAAGGGCACGCGTAACGACGTAGTGCTTATCACCCATTTTGATGCCCTTGTCAATGATATCGGCAACGACAAGCGGCACAAAAAGCTCGAAGAGCGCCTCGAGCATTTTAAAGAGGGGGGCAAGGACACACTCTACGCGGTATGCCTTCATATTTTTCAGTAAGCGGAGCATAGTAAACCTTTCTATCACTTCGACGCATTATGATAAGAATCAGTATACCACAAAATCCACCCGCTGTCAATCACAAAAGCCGCGAATCTCCCTAAGTAGAGCGAATTCTTCAAACACCCAAGTCTTTTCTTTCTCCTTAGGCTCATCTTGACAAGAGAAAGAGGTTGTGTTATACTAAAAGCAACGACTCACACAAAAAACAGCAAACAGAGAGGTCACGGAAATGAGTTACATCAAGCAGGACTTTTTACTGAAAACTGATACGGCAAGACGCCTTTACTTTGACTATGCAAAGGATATGCCGATCTTCGACTTCCACTGTCATCTGCCCGAAAGGCAGATCCTTGAAAACAAGCCCTTCTCGGACGTTTTTGAGATCTGGCTCAAGGGCGACCATTATAAGTGGCGTCTGATGCGAAACTACGGCGTTGAGGAGAACTATATCACGGGCGACAGATCGAACAAGGAAAAATTTCTTGCTTACTGCCGCGCACTCGGCACCGCGTTCGGTAATCCGCTTTACCATTGGTCGCAGGTCGAGCTTGAGGAATACTTTGGTTGCACACTTGAGATCAATGAAGCGAATGCGGAGGCGATTTGGGAGCAGTGTAACCGCTATATTACCGAAAACGTCGTCACGCCGCAGTCCCTGATCGAGAAATCGAACGTCGCCGCGATCTTTACGACAAACGAGGTGTTCGACGATCTCGCAGTCTTCGAGGAGATCGCAAAGAAGAACTACAAATTCCGCGTAGCTCCCGCATTCCGCGCCGACAAGATTATGAACATCGAGGCGGAGCAGTACCTCGAATATCTCGGCAAGCTCGAGGCTCTTACGAGCCCGATCAAGTGCCTTGCGGATCTCGAAGCCGCACTCGAAGTCCGTCTCAAGGCGTTCCTTGAAGTCGGCGCGAGGGCGAGCGATATAGCGATCGAATCGGTATACGACGTTTCCTCCTTTGAAGACGCCGACCGCGTTCTCCGCGCAACGCTGAACGGAGAAAAGCCGACTGCTTCGGACGTCAAGTGCTTCAAGGGCTATCTCACCTACTCCTTGATGAAGCTTTACGCGAAATATAACGTTGCAACCGAGCTCCACCTCGGCGCAATGCGAAACAACAACGCCGTGATGCTTACGGCACTCGGTGCGGACACAGGCTTTGACAGTATCTCGGACGAGAACAGCACGACGAAGCTCTCGCGCCTCTGCGACCGGCTGAATTCCGAATCTGCCCTCCCGAAGCTGATCCTCTTCAATCTCAACCCGAAGCTCAATGCCGAGCTGATGGCACTGATCGGATGCTTCCAGGACGGCAGCGCGAGAGGGAAGGTGCAATACGGTCCTGCCTGGTGGTTTCTTGACAACAAGATCGGAATGGAGCGCCATCTTGAGGACCTGACCGCAACAGGACATCTCGGTGCATTCGTCGGAATGCTGACCGACAGCCGCTCGCTCCTCTCTTATCCGCGCCACCACTACTTCCGTCGCATTCTTTGTAATTACCTCGGCACGCTGATCGAAAACGGGGAAATGACCGCAGATCTTTCGCTTGTAGGGAAGGTCGTCTCCGACGTCTCCTTTAACAACTCAATGACTTATTTCGGAATGTAAACGAAAAGGGCTGTCTCACAACTCTCTGTGAGACAGCCCGATTTTTCTAAACAAAAAAATCTCAATCGTCGACCAAAATCCACGATTGAGATCTCTTAGCGATGGAGACAACTGGACTCGAACCAGTGACCCCTTGCATGT
>JAZSIN010000282.1:0-10585 GCA_045533845.1 Eubacteriales bacterium
CGGGCAACGTCGACAGCAAGTTCGGCTCTGCCATCGTAACGGGACAGGCTATGGCAATTGTCAAGGAGACGCTCCGCTGTAAAAACGTCACGCTCGCAGGTCTTCACTGCCACATCGGCTCGCAGATCTTCTCGATCGATCCCTTCACCGACGCGGCTTCCATTATGATCCGCTTCCTCGGGGATATCAAGACCGAAACGGGCATCACGCTCCCCGAGCTCAGTCTCGGTGGCGGCCTCGGCGTTCGCTACACCGAGGACGATCCCGAGATCGACTACGAGCAGGCAATCGCCGATATGGCGCGTGTGATCCACACCTATGCAAAGGAAAACGGAATGGAGATGCCCCGCATCGTTCTTGAACCCGGTCGCTCGATCGTTGCCGCAGCGGGTATTACGCTCTACACGGTCGGATCGGTCAAGGAGATCCCCGGCTTCCGCAATTACGTTTCGGTAGACGGCGGTATGCCCGACAATCCCCGCTACGCCCTTTATCAGTCGCAGTACACCGCCGTCGTCGCGGATCGTGCCAACGCCCCCCGCACCTACCGCGCAACGCTTGCGGGCAGATGCTGTGAAAGCGGCGACCTGCTCGGAGAAAATATGGAGCTTCAGAAGCCCGAGCGCGGCGACACGCTTGCCGTTCTCGTTACGGGCGCTTACAACTATTCGATGGCGTCGAACTACAACCGTATCCCCCGTCCGCCCGTGATCTTTATTCGGGACGGCGAGGCACGCGTCGTCATTCGCCGCGAAACCTTTGAGGATGTCGCACGGAACGACGTCTGACCCCGACCGTTCCTCCTCTCTCTCTCTCTGAAAGGAGCTTTCCCTTATGCTGATCCGTCTTATCGCCGCGCTCGCGTCCGGAGAGGGCAATCCCGCGCTTCTTCTGACCGAGGTCTGTATGGTCCTCGCGATCGTGCTGTTTTCGCTTTCGATCCACGAGGCGGCGCACGCCTACGCTGCGAAGAAGCAGGGGGACTACACCGCCTATAATATGGGGCGCGTCACGCTGAACCCCTTAAAGCATCTGGATCCGCTCGGCGCCCTTATGATGGCGATCGTCGGAATCGGCTGGGCAAATCCCGTACCGATCAATCCGAGAAATTTCCGCGATCCGCGAAAGGGAATGATGCTTTCGAGCCTTGCGGGTCCTCTGTCGAACTTCTGCATTGCCACGATTGCCGCCGCGCTCGCGTCGCTGACGAATTTCATTTACGCGAACGTGCTTCTTCGCGGAAATATGACCGAGGGACTTTACAACGTCTTTCTCGCTTCCGAAATCTTTTTCTACTACGCGGCATATCTGAACTTTGCGCTTGCGATCTTTAACCTGATCCCCTGCCCTCCCTTCGACGGCTCGCGCATCTTCTTTTACTTCCTGCCGAAATCGTGGTACTTCCGCGTGATGCGCTACGAGCGGTACTTCGGTCCCGCCGTCATTCTTCTGATCTTTTTGCTGTCGCGATTGGGTCTTGATCCCGTTTCGTATATTGCGGACGGACTCTACGCGCTCGTTTCGTCCCCCTTTGACAAGCTCTTTGAGCTGATCCTGCGGCACACCGTCTGACACAGAATTTTGAAAGGAAAGGCGATTTTTCGATGGAAAACCTGACCTACCGACTCGAGGAGTTCGAAGGTCCTCTCGACCTTCTGCTCTCCCTCATTCGGAAGCACAAAATCGATATATACGATATTCCGATCGCCCTCCTTTGCGATCAGTACTTCGCGTATCTCGCGGCGGCAGAGGAGGCGCATATGGAGCTTGCCTCGGAATTTGCCGTGATGGCAAGCGAGCTGATGCTGATCAAGAGCCGTATGCTCCTTCCGCGCAAGGATCCAGACGAGCCCGACCCGCGTATGGAGCTGACCGACGCCCTTTACCGCTACGCAGAGGCGAAGGCGGCGACCGTCCTCTTCTCGGCGCTTTACGCGCAGTACAGGGGACGTATGGAAAAGGACACAGACGAGATCTCGCCCGACCGCACCTTCGTTGCGGACGATCAGGATCCCACCCGCTTCCCCGATCTGATCCACAAGCTCAACGTCCTCGCGGGAACCTCGTCTCCCGAGGAATACAGCAAGGCGTTCGCACCGATGATGAAGCGTCCGACCGTTCCCGTCGAGGTCAAAATTGCGGGGATCGTCCATCGCGTATCGAAAAAGGGACACGCCACGATGGCGGAGCTGCTCGAGAGCGAGCCCTCACTCCCCGATCTCGTCGCGGCCTTTATGGGCATACTCGAGCTTCTGAAGCTCCGCCGCATCCTCATCGACCCCGAGAAGGATGGGACCGACGGTGAAAATGCCGTACACGGCTCGTCCACGCGCTTTCTTATAAATCCCGAGCCTATTTCGGAGAGCGACGGCTCCTCGAAGGATCTCCTGCTCCGATAAACCCGAAAAGGAAGGTAGACTTTATGGCAGAAAACGAACAGCTCGAGGGGCTTCCCCCTTGCGAAAATATCGAGGCGGCGATCGAGGCAGTCCTCTTTGCCGCAGGTCACCCGATCGCTTACGAAAAGCTTGCGGAAATCTTCTCAAAAAAGCCAAGGGAGATCCGCGACACAGTAAAACGGATGACCGACGATTACGTCGGCAGAGGCGTGATGCTCCTCGCCTTCGACGACTCCTGTCAGCTGTGCACGAGGGAGGAATTCCTCCCGTACATCCGCACGGCGCTCGGCATCAAGAGAGGCGGAAATCTGTCGAATTCCTCCCTTGAGGTCCTCGCGATCGTCGCCTACAATCAACCCGTTACCCGTGCCTTCATCGACACGGTGCGCGGCGTCGACAGCAGCTACGCGACCTCCTCACTCCTTGAGAAGGAGCTGATCGCCGTTACGGGGCATCTCGACGCCCCCGGCCGCCCCTCTCTCCTTTGCACGACCGAGAAATTTCTGCGCGTTTTCGGGCTTTCCTCTCTCTCCGAGCTTCCGCCCGCAGAGCAGCTCATTATGGCGCCTCCCGAAACGGGTGAGCAGACCGAGATCGCGCTCGACCCCGCACCCGAAAGCGCGGACGGAGCAGAGCCTTCCGTAGAGAAAGCCTGACACGTCCCAGATCCCCTTTAACCCTACCGTATGACCCCGGAAAGGAGGTGTCCCCCGCCTTGATCGCGTTTCTGATCGCGCTCCTCATCGTTTTTCTCATTCTTTTTCTGAAGATCAAGGTCATCATCGAATACAAGGACGAGGTGGCACTTACCGTATGCATTTACGGCATTCCGATCCGTATCCTTCCCGTGAAAAAACGCCGCGTAAGGCCGATGTCGGCAAAAAAAGCCGCAAAGATCCGCGAGCGGCGGAGGAAGATCGCCGAGCAAAAGGCGAAAAAAAAGGCCGAAAAGGCGAAAAAAAAGGCCGAAAAAAAGCGGAAGGCCGCCGCGAGAAAAAAACGGCTGCGCGCTTCCCCGAAGGCAAGAAGAAAAGCGAAACTCGCAAAGCTGCGAAAAAAGCAGCAGCGTGCAACGCTTGAAGAAAATCTCGATCTCGTGAAGAGCATCCTCTCCTTCTTCTTCAGCAGGCTCTTCGGTCATCTCCGCATCGACGTGACGCGCATCCATATCATCGTAGGAAGCGAGGAGGCGTCGAAGACCGCCATCATCTACGGCGTGGTCGTGCAATCGGTCGCGTATATGCTCGCCCTTCTCGACAAGGTGTCGAACGTACACGGGCTTAAAAGGCGCGATATATACGTAGATACCGATTTCCTCGCGGAGGAAACGAGGGTCGACCTGAAGATCGCCTTCTCGATCCGCCTCTGGCACATCCTCCACCTTGCGTTCGGCGCGCTCAGGCGGCTGACCGTAAACCGCTTCGCCGTCAGGCGTCGCGTTGCGAAGGAGGAAGCGGAGCGACAAGCCGCAAAGCAGGCGGCATCCGCGTCTCACACCGAAACCGGAAAGAACCCGACTTAATACACGGTTTTTTATAAATCTTACGAAAACAAACAGACTTGATTTACCGAAAGGAAGTAACACTATGGCAAGCGAAAACAAGCTCGAAGAAATCATCCGCGCCTCTCTCGAAAACGTACGGAACATGGTCGATGCGAACACGATCATCGGCAATCCGATCAACACCCCGAGCGGCACGACGATCATCCCGATCTCGAAGATCACCGTCGGCTTTGCTACGGGCGGTCTCGACTTCAACAGCAAGACCGACGCGCCCCTGAAGCAGAACTTCGGCGGTGGCGGCGGAACCGGTCTCAACATCATCCCGATCGGCTTCCTCGTCGTGAACAAGGAAGGCGACGTCGACCTCCTCAACGTCGGTATGAAACCCGTTTCCGACCCTGTCGAGCAGCTTTCCGAGCTCGTCGACCGCGCGCCCGAGCTGATCGCAAAGCTGAAGGAAGCGTTTAAGAAACAGCCCGAGGACAAGGAGTAATTTTACTCCTGCTGAAAAGAAATGGCATAGGCGAATCGGAAATCCCATAAACTGTACAGAACAAATTCTGTACTGTCGGAGGCACTCCTTTATGCCATCTCTTTTCTGTGCGCGTCCCCGCTGTATTTTGCGGCTTTTTGCCGTCGCGCTCTGCTTTTTCCTCGTCCTTTCCCTCCCCCTCTCCGCGTCCGAATCGGCGTTTGCCTTCGCCGCGGAATACGACCGAACGGTCTTACACGAGGGAAGCGCCGCGCGTCCCGTTTCGCTCCCCGCAGTCTACGCGAAGGGTGCGATTCTGATGAACGGAAGGACGGGCGAGGTCTATTTTGAACGAAACGCCGACGCGCGCCTTCCGATGGCGAGTACGACGAAGATCATGACGGCTCTCGTCGCAGCCGAGCGGCTTCCGCTTGACACCGTGATCACAGTCGACCGCGCCGCCGTAGGCGTTGAGGGCTCGTCGGTCTATCTTTACGCCGGGGAGACATTGACGCTCGAGGCTCTTCTCTACGCGCTTCTGCTCGAATCGGCGAACGACGCCGCTGTCGCGATCGCGTACGGCGTTGCGGGTGGAGTATCCGAATTTGCGGAGCTGATGAACGAAAAGGCGCGTGCGCTCGGACTTACGGATACGCATTTCGAAAACCCGCACGGGCTTGACGCAGAGGAGCATTACACGACCGCGCGCGATCTCGCGAGGATCGCCTCGGCGGCACTTGCAGTAGACGCGCTTCGGACGATTGTTTCGACCTACAAAAGAACGATCCCGCAGGAGAACACCGACGGCGTACGTCTGCTCGTCAATCACAACCGCCTGCTCCGCTCGTATGAGGGCTGTATCGGTGTGAAAACGGGCTATACGAGGAAAAGCGGCAGGTGTCTCGTTTCCGCCGCCGATCGCGCGGGACTTCTCCTCGTAGCTGTCACGCTCTCCTCGCAGAATGATTGGAGGGAGCACGCAGAAATGCTCGACTTCGGCTACTCGATGTACGAATCGGTCGTGCTGTCGGAAAGCGGAAGGCTGTCCTATCCCCTTCCCGTTCTGAACGGCATCGACCCGAACGCTACGGCGTCGTACGAAACGGACGGCGGTGTGCCGCTGTCGGTGATCCTGTCGAAAAACCACGGGGCGGTCACCGTAACGGTCGAGCTTCCGCAATTCCTCTGGGGAAACTATAAAAAGGGAACGGTGATCGGGCGCGCCGTTTTTTCCTGCGGCGGTCTGCCGATCGGGGAATACCCCCTCACCCTCGACGCGGACGTGTCGGAGATCCGATATACGCTCGGACTCCTCGACAAGATCAAATCTCTCTTCAGGAGAACGTAAAAAGGACGAAACGGTATGTTAGTGAGACTGCAAAAATATTTTACCGACTGCGGCGTGATGTCGCGGAGAGCCGCCGAGCAGGAGATCGAAAGGGGCAACGTCACGGTTAACGGCGTCCCCGCCGAGCTTGGGCAAAAGATCGATCCGAAGAAGGATAAGGTCCTTTGGAACGGCAGTCCCGTTGCGGCAGACGAAAAGAAAAGGACCGTTTGCGTCCTCCTCAACAAGCCGCGCGGCTATGTCACCACGCTTTCAGACGAGCGCGGACGGAAAACGGTTGCCGAGCTCGTCGAGGACGTCGGCACACGGCTCTATCCCGTCGGACGGCTCGACCTCGACTCGGAGGGGCTTCTGCTGATGACGAACGACGGTGCGCTCACCAACCGTCTCACGCACCCGAAGGAGGAGATCCCGAAGATCTACCACGTCGTGGTTTCGGGCAATCTCACCGCGGGTCAGCTGCAGCATCTCTCGTCCCCGATGACGATCGACGGCTACAGGATCCGCCCCGTTCCCGTCACCGTCCTCGACCGCAGAAAGTCGAAGTCGGGCAAGGACTGCACGGTTCTCGAAATGGTCCTGTACGAGGGCAGGAACCGTCAGATCCGTAAAATGTGTGAATCGACCCATCTTTCTGTCCTTCGTCTCAAGCGCGTTGCGATCGGTGCGATCTCGCTCCACGGCGTCCGCGTGGGCGAATGGCGCTACCTCACGAAGGAGGAGATCGACTACCTGAAGGGGCAATCATCGGGAGCTGCGAACGATCTTCTCACTTGACGGAGACCGCTTACAGAGAAATACGTATACTTACAGAAAAAAGGACTGAATCGACTCAGTCCTTTTTCTTTGTTTTTTCGATCACCGATCTCATAGACACCGTTTTACGCCTTGTTTCGCTCCGAATATTCCCTCGGCGAGCATCCCTCGAGCCTTTTGAAATTCCGATTGAAGCTTCGAACCGAAAGATATCCGCACCGCTCGGCGATCTCTGCAATACTGTTTTCCCTTTCGGAGAGAAGCCCTCTCGCAAGTGCGATACGCTTAAAATGCAGAACGCTCGGGAAGGACGTGCCGTATATGTCGCGGATCAGCCCTGACATATAGCGATAGTTATATCCGAAATGCGTCGCGAACGCCTTTAGGGTCAGATCCTCCGTGAAATGATCGTCCATATAGGAAACGATCTGATACACAAGATTCTCGTCTCTCTCATTGAAATTTTTACAAAGCGGGCCTTGCGCATACGCGGAAGCGACCCGATAAAGCAAGGAACAAACCATATACCGATCACTCCTATTTTGCACCAGTGTCTTCGTGAAATCGGGGTCGTCAAACCGAAATACGGGATGGTGGCGATCCCCGCCGCGGTATGCTTTGTGAAGCTCCGACAAATATTCGGGAGAAAATATTTCAATCGTGCATAGGCTATATTCCTCGGTCAGATACGCGTGCGGCTGACCCGGGAAGATCATGACCGCTTCCCCCGCCGAGGCAAGGTATTCCTGCGTCCCAACTGTAACGGTCATCCTTCCCTCCCTCACAAAAAGCAGCTCAAAGCTTTTATGCAGATGGAGGGGAAAAGAAAAATTCTCGGTCCTCCGATCCGAAAGCTTTAATATATCACCGGATGAATTCTGACGCTCGTAATGCATACACGATCCCCCTTTCTTCGGAGACACGAAAAATCTGAACTTTTGTCTACTAATTATAACATATCGCTCTTGTCTTTTCAAGTGTTTTTTGCTAAAATGAAAGAAGAACACCCACAAACAGACAGGTGCCGCCGTCCCCCCGGCAGTAAGTCGACTATGCACGCGGCACGAAGAAAGGGAGAATTTGTCTATGAAAAAAGCATTGATCTTTCGCGGTGGCTGGGACGGTCACGAGCCCGTTAAAACCTCGGAACGCTTCGCCGCATTGCTCACGAAGCACGGCGTACAGACCGAGATCGTTGACGGCGTTGAATGCCTCGCAGACCGCGAGAAGCTGCTCGAATACGATCTGATCGTAGCCTGCTATACGATGGGCAAGCTGCCGAAGGAATGCTCGAAGAGCGTCTCCTACGCGGTCGGTCACGGTGTCGGACTTGCGGGCTGTCACGGCGGTATGTGTGACGCCTTTCGCGAATCCACCGAGTGGCAGTTCATCACGGGCGGACAGTGGGTTTCGCACCCCGGAGGCGACGGCGTCGAATACACCGTCAACATCTGCCACGGCTCGAGCCCGATCGTCGAGGGGCTTTCGGACTTCCCCGTGAAATCCGAGCACTATTATTTGCACATCGACCCCTCAATCGAGGTGCTCGCCACCACGCGCTTCCCGCTCGTGAATTATTATCACGCTGCCAACAAGCCCGTGGATATGCCCGTCGCGTGGACGAAATATTGGGGCTGCGGCAGAGTCTTTTACACCTCGCTCGGTCACCACGACGACGTGTTTGAAAATTCCCCATCGGCAGAGCTTCTGATGGAGCGCGGTATGCTTTGGGCGCTCGAGGGCAAGGAAGCGATGCTCCGAAACGGAGTCAACCCCGAAATGTACGAAAACAAGGCAAAAATGTACTGATGCGTACGACGCAAGAAAGGACGGACACGTTATGTTAAAGGCAGGAATGGTCGGTGTCGGCTGTATCAGCGGCATCTATCTCAAGAATTTCAAAGAGGTCTTCCGCGACGTAGAGCTGATCGCGGTCTGCGACCTGATCCGCTCCCGCGCCGAGACGGCACAGGCAGAATATAATATCCCGAAGCTCTACGACACGATGGAGGAGCTTTTCCAAGACGACGAGATCGATATTGTCATCAACCTCACCCGCCCCTATCAGCACTACGAGGTGTCGAAGGCGGCGCTTCTCGCGGGCAAGCACGTCTACTCGGAGAAGCCCCTCGGCGCATCCCTTGAGGAGGGCGAGGAGCTTGTCGCGCTCGCAGAGGAAAAGGGGCTCATCATCGGCGGCGCTCCCGATACCTTTATGGGCGCAGGCATCCAGACCTGCCGTCAGCTCCTTGACTCGGGTAAGCTCGGCGAGGTCATCGGCGGCAGATTCGTGATGGCAAGCCACGGCGTCGAGACCTGGCATCCCGATCCTGATTTCTACTACCAGAGAGGCGGCGGTCCGCTCTTTGATATGGGGCCCTACTACATTACGGCGATGATCAACCTCCTCGGCGGCATCAAATCAGTGTACGGCTACGCACACACCTCCTACCCGACGAGACTGATCACATCAGACCCGCACAAGGGCGAGATCATCGAGGTCAATACCCCCACGCATATCGAGGGCATCCTGCATCTCAACAGCGGCATTAGCGTTTCGCTCTTCACCTCCTTCGACGTTTATCAGACAAAGCAGTATAAGATCGAGATCTATACCACGAAGGGTACGCTTTACGTTCCCGACCCTAACACCTTCGGCGCGAAGGACGGCAAGATCGTCTTCCGCGACGGTGCGACCAAGACCGATCTCATATATCCCCTCATCTTCGATTACAGCGAAAACTCCCGTTGCCTCGGTCTCGACGATATGGCGAAGGCGATCGAGACGGGCAGAAACGGCAGAACCACGTCAAAGCAGACCCTGCACGTTCTTGAGGCTATGGCGGGCATTATGATGAGTGCCGAAAGTGGAATGCCTTACGTTATGAAGACGAAATTCGAGCGTGAAGCGCCAATGGATCCCACCCTCCCGCATGGGTATCTCTGATCCCATAGGTCAGTCGACAAAAATCCCCCCGAACGCTGAAGCAAATGGCGCTCGGGGGATTCCTTTACGGACCAATTTGGTGATTTTTGCCATATTCGACACAGCTTTTTTGGCTATCTTTCTGTGCGACTTTTTTCTGAAAACCTCTTGCAATTTTTGGTAAAATATGGTAGACTATTGCTGTCAGAAATTACCATATTTTACCAATTGAAGGAGGATGTTACCAATGGAATACAACTATAACACAAAGATTCTGATCGCAGACGAAAACAACGCGCAGAGACAGGCACTCCGCGACGGACTTCTGCGGGCGGGTTATCGCTATATCGAGGAATGCACGAACGGAGAGGACGCACTCTCCAGGATGAACCGTTTCCATCCCGACGTGGCGATCGTGGACGTGTGGCTGTCGAAGCTTGACGGGATCGGCGTGATTCGAAGCAGCAAGAACATCGATTTTGCGCCTGACGCACCGCCTGCCTTCATCGTGGTTTCGGTCGTCGCACAGCAGAACGTGTTCATCGACGCGACGAACGCGGGCGCATCCCTTTGCATCGCAAAGCCGTATGACATTGCGAGTATGGCAAACCACGTCGCAACGCTCGCGCAGAATCGGAAGAAGGGGACGCTGACCGTCCCGCCGACCGAGGAGGATCGGACGCCCGATATTGAGACGCAGGTGACGAAGCTCATCCATCAGATCGGCGTACCTGCGCACATCAAGGGCTATCAGTATCTCCGCACGGCGATCCTCTTGACCGTCAAGGACAGTGATGTGATCAATTCGGTGACGAAGGTACTCTACCCTTCCGTCGCGAAGAAGTACAGCACGACCACGAGCCGTGTCGAAAGAGCTATCCGTCACGCCATTGAAGTCGCGTGGGACAGAGGTGACGTGGATACGCTGAACTCGTATTTCGGATACACCATTCAGAATAATCGCGGAAAGCCCACCAATTCGGAGTTTATTGCGATGATAGCTGACAATCTTAGATTAAAGTATAAGCTGTACTGATTCCGTCGACGGAGAATCTCCGGCTCAAGTATAGTTTCTCTGAAATGTCCGTTCCATATAGTTTCTGCTAATGATCCATCGAAATGAAAACGCACCGCTTGAAACGGTGCGTTTTTGATATTGGTTATTATAGGAATCTGAAGT
>JAZSIN010000032.1:0-13070 GCA_045533845.1 Eubacteriales bacterium
AAGAAAAAGGAAAAGATCACCTATATCGACGACGGCTCGACCGTCGCGGATATGTCTATGCTCGGGGGGAAGAAACGGTCCTCCGACAAAAAAAGCGAAAAGAACGGAGGCGCGCCACGCCTCCTTCCCGGGCGGCATTCGACGCTCCGCGAGCAGGCACAAACTTACTTCGACGCGGTTCGGATGATGTTCCTTCCGATGCTCGTGGTGATCGGCATTCTCACCCTTGCTTTTTTGATCCTGTGGTTTTTACTGTAAACGGCAGGGACGCTGTTGTTTACAAAAAAGAAAACGAAACTTTAGCATTTCGTAACATTTTGTCACTATAATGGAAACGAAGACCGTCCCACCCCTTCGGTCTTAATACATCATTTTTACGGAGATTTACTATGGACATTCTCAAGAAATTCTGGCCCTACGCTATGAAGGAGCGTACAAGCGGCGGCGACCTCGCGATCGCGATCATCATCTACCTCGTCGCAGGCATTCTCGCAGGTGCTGTCATTGCACTTGCAACCTTCCTCGTCGCTTGGATTCCCGTGATCGGTTGGCTCATCGCGTGGGTTCTCGGGCTTCTCAGCTCGCTCGTCGGGCTTTACTGCCTCGCAGGCATCGTTTTCGCGATCCTCTCCTTCTGCAAGGTTCTGAAGTGATCCCAAAAATAATGACCTATAGAAAAAGGGCTCTCTCCTGAGAGTCCTTTTTCTATACGGTTGACAACCCCCGTCTGACTGTGCTATAATAAGGACGGCTTATTTTGACAAAAGGAGTACCGCTTATGTACCCACACGATATTATATTCGGCATCGGTCTGTACGAGATCTGCATCGTGCTCGGTGTGATCGCCGCGATGACGCTGTTTCGCGTGCTTGCCGACAAACGGGGGCTTTCTGCCCGTCTGCAAAACGGCGTCCTTCTCAACGTCCCCTTTGCGCTCTTCGTCGGTTATCCCTCTGCCGTCGTGGTACAATGGGTGTATAACGGCATTCGGGACGGCAATTTTTCAGGCTCGGTCTTCTCTTCCTCGACGGGATCGACCTTCTACGGCGGGCTGATCGGCGGCGCGATCGCCTTTCTCGTATTTTACTTTGTATACGGACACATTCGCGTGAAGGACGGCGAGCATCTGCGGGAGTTTCCCTCTATGCTTGAAATCGCCCCGCCCTGCATTACGATCGCACACGCCCTCGGACGCGTCGGGTGCTTCTTTGCGGGCTGCTGCTACGGCATTCGGACCGACTCCTTCCTCGGCGTTTTTATGGACGACCCGAGCATTCCCCACAAGGTACTGCCGACCCAGCTGCTTGAAGCTGCGTTCCTCTCCGTTCTGACCGCGCTCCTCATCGTGCGCTTCCTCGGCGGCAAGCGCTATGGAATGCCGCTTTATCTTACGCTGTACGGTACCTGGCGTTTTTTCATTGAATATCTGCGCGGGGACGATCGCGGCGAGACCTTCGTCTCCTTTCTGACGCCCTCACAGCTGACCGCGATCCTTCTGTTTCTTCTCGGTGTCGCACTCGCCGTTCTGTTCCGAAGGACCATTTATCGGGGCGATGGGAACGCCCCCGACACCGCGCGTGACCGCACGTCCCCCGAGGATGCCGGAGACACTTGCGATACGGCAACCGAGGAACGACACTCCGAAGGTGGTGACAAGGCGTGACGAAGCGTTTTTCCCGTCGGGACGCCGTATATTTTGCCGCGATCTCGGGTCTTTCGATCCTACTCCTCTGTTTTCTTCTGCTTTTCCCGCTCGCGCGGGAGGCATTCAGTGAAGACGGCTACAAGCTCGTCGAGCTTTCGGTCTCACGCTTTCTCGGCGGGGTCGTCTTTCTCCTTCTGATCCCCTATCTCGGGATCCCGATCCTGTCCTTCGGGCGGCTTCCGTCCGCGTTTTCGCTCCTTTCGGTGCTTCTCTCCTTTGTGATCGCCCTCAACAATTTCCCAATCATCGGACTGATCCGCGGGAGCGTGTACGTCGACAGCACGGCGGAGAAAGCGATTCTCTACGTCCTTGCTTGTCTTGCAATCGGATTTTTCGAGGAGGTCTCCTTTCGCGGCGTGATCTTCCCTCTCCTTCTGTCGCGGCTTCTCCCTGCCCTGAGAAAGCGCGCCGAGACGAAGGGAGCGCCCGCGCGAGTGCCTGCTGAGACCGTAGCGGTCATTCTTTCGATCGTACTGACCTCGGCTGTATTCGGGCTCGTGCACGTTCTGAACCTCTTCGCGGGCGGCGATCCGCTCGGGGTTATTCTGCAGGTCGGCTACTCCTTTCTGATCGGGGGGATGTGTGCGATCGTGCTGCTGAAGACGCGGTGCATCTGGTTTCCCGTGCTCGTCCACGCGGTGTACGACGTCGGCGGAATGCTGATCGAATACCTCGGCGGCGGCAGGCTGTGGGACACCCCGACGGTGATCCTCACCGTGGTCGTATCGGTCGCGGTCGCAGTCTATTTCCTCGTTCTCCTCTTCCGTACGAAAAAGGAGGAGATCGAATGGTTTCTGAAATGATTCATAAACGAGCCCCCACGGATACAGCCGTGGGGGCTCTGGGTCATATGATATTCTGTTCGTCCGACTGCTCGGCGGGCTTTTTCTTCTTTTTTCCCGCCGTGATACAAGCCGCAACGACTGTGGCAACCACCGCACCCGATACGGCACTGACTGCCGCTACCAAGAACAGCTTTTCGGTGCTTTCACCCTTTGCGGAACCGGACGGTTCGACAGGATCCGTCGACGCAGTGATCGGGAGGAAATGCTCCTCATATGCGGCAAGCGCGTGCTCTTTATTCAGAAGCTTTCCGACGACAGAGGACTCGCTTATGGGGTATTTCGACAGATCCTGACCCCATCCGCTGATCGTAATTTCAAGTCCGTCCTGCATTCGCTTGATCGCCGTCAGCTCCATATCCTTGTTGTAGATATACCTCAGGTCACCGAGGCAATACAAGTATTGCAAATGTCCGCTCGCTCCGGCGTCGACGGGAGGCTCTGCATTGTTCAGATCGCGCAGATCAGCTATATCGAGCTCCATCGTCCAATAATACTCGGCAAAAATATTCGTGGGCCTGTGGTTGACCGTGACCGTAATATACGCGCCCCCCTCGGTTTGCAGTGCGTATTCATAGTAATCAGATCTATGGACTGTCGCTCTCTTAAAGGTACCGAGATGGGACAGCGCATCGAAATGTACGAATCTCTCGGGAAGGTCGAGTCCTTCTATTGCCGCAAGATATTCCTCGTAGGTATAATACGTAGGCGGCGCGGGAGGATCCGCAGATACCGTGACGGCGGACATAAAAACGCACGCGACTAACAAAAAGATCGTAAAAATTGTAAGAATGCTTTTGTGTTTCATATGCTACCTCCTTTGGGTTTCTCTCGGCTGTATCCGTGGGGATCGCCGCATTAATTATCGACGCTCATCAGAGCAAGAATCGCCTCGCGCTCCGAAGCTTCGAAAATACTGTATGGGGAAGACATAACATAAAAAGAGCTGCCTTCTTCGGTTGGATTTACCGCAACGATAAATGTTTCTCCAACAATATCGTTGCTATGCGGAAACTTTACCAAAATCTCAGTATGCTCGGTATTTCCCTTGTATATACGGTCGAGTGTGCAAGTATAGGTGATCGCCGCTCCATCGAAGGTTTCCATATATACCGAATTCACCGTTACTTCAAAAACAAAATCCGAATGGTGGAACACCGATTTCATATCTGAGGTACCCTCGTAGTTCTCGCCATAAAAGAACGGATTCTCCTTCACCAGCAAGAGTAACTGCTCAACGAAAGTCGTGCCTTGTAGCGCAAAACGGAGCGCATCGGTCTGAATATGGTCCTTTAATGCTTCTCCGTATAAGGAAGAATCGCTCGTCACGCGTTCCGAAGAACTTAGCCGTATGATGAGACTGTCCTCTGCGAAGGAGAAGGAATCCACTTCGTCATATGCGGTTTTACTGCGCTTTAGCAGCAATAGATAATGCCCGTCAATTTGATATTGGCATTCATACGTAGAAAACTCTATGCCCTTGTCTAATACGGTACAATGTGCAGGGAGCGAATCCACAATGATGCTTTGCTCACTTCCGAGTCCTCGAATATTTCGCTCTACGGAAAAGTCATATTTGCGTATCATTCCTTCGGTCGTATATTCATTAAAGGTACCTATAACAATATCCGTAACTTCGGGTAATATTTCTTCAAACGAACGATAAAAAAGTGTTGCCCGAAACTCGGAATGCGTTTCTCCCGCATCGTCTACCGAAATCGCATATTCACCATCGCTCCATTTTGAGGAGGACGATTCGGAGGGGTCGTGTGTTGTTTCGGATTGGGTATCATTCGATGTGCTGCAAGCTGTAAGAAAAAAGAGCAGAAGCGAAAAGACAAGAAATTTTTTCATACGCCCTCCTAGTTAATCCCAAAAAATCTCGTAACATTGCTTTAGGTGAGAGATTTCCATAGTGCTTAGTTGTGTACTGTTAGAGAGACCTCCTTTCGTCACGATTCTGCGGTAGCCGCCCTTGCCCCCACGGCTGAGGCGTGGGGGATTTGCTATTTTTTGCGGACAATAAACGATAAAGTCGGATCGGGCGGTGGAAATCCCTCCGTATCTTCAAAGAGAACAGCTAACTCATATTTGACGTGAGGGAGACCTCCAAAGATAAAAAACGATCTTTCGGAGATTTCAACGTCTTTCAAAACACGCCCATCTTGAAGATTGTTCTGCAAATATGCACAAACAGCAGCATCATACGAGTCAAGTTCGTTCAATATTTCAGAAAAATCGGATTCTTCATATCCCAAGCCGTATGCACCACAGCTAAAGAGCACACTGCCATCCAAACCATAGTATATGCTTCCATCAATACGCTCGGTTGTCTTGAGCCCGTTCACATATCTGGTAAAGCGAAAGGAGTACTCATGTATTTGTTCGTTTTCTCCGCAGACTTTGATCCCGGGAACCAGGTATGTTTCGAGTTTGTTTTCATCCGTATAATAGTAGATCTCTGTTGTGATTTCGTAGCGGTACTCTGACAAGTCGTAATTATCACCTACTACCGGCAATTCTTTGATAAATCGGATGAATTCTTCCTCAGAAACAAAGGGGTCTACTTTGTATGGCGCACCGAGCACTTCTACGGGCTTACCTGTTTCCGAATTTACCCGAGTTTGCCACATTCTATACTCATCGAGCGGTGCTTCATATATATCCACAACCAAATCTCCCATGCGGATTCGCGAAGAAATGTTATAAGCCAACTCATATGTCGTTTCACCGAGTGTTATTTGATATGTTTCAGCAACATTTTCGTTATGAAATCTGACAGGCTCATATTCTGTTTTATGTGGCCCTTTCACATAGGGATCGTTCGGGGATAGCGCGCCATAGTACACAATATGGTACGCTTCTAAATCAATATCCGGCGTCGAAAGATCCGGGAAATCGGACATTGTGGTTTCAGAGGGAGATCCAACGGGTGTATTTGCCGTGCAAGAAGCGAGGATTAGGAGAAGTGATAAAAAAAACAAGCATATCGTAGTAATGTTTTTCATAATATTATCTCCTAATTTAATTGTCATCGATTGGGGAAGGATTTTTCTCCTGCAAGCACATATACTCAGCAAAAGCGCAAACGAACGTAAACATCTGAATCTTTTCATTTTGAATACCTCTCTTTCTTTTTTTGTTTTTGGTTCAGGTGTTTGCGGTTTTCCGCCTTGCAATTTCATTATATCAAAAACTCGCGCAGTTGTCAACAAAAAGTTTCGGCGGCGGCGCGAGAGCATTGTGCAGATTGCACAAACTTCGTTCGAGACAGCTCAAAGCGGCAGGTTTTTTCGTCTGCGCGTTTTCCCCTCTTGACAAAACGCATTGAATGTGTTATACTACTTCTGTTACAAACGCTACGACGGGAATGAGTAGGCGTACCGCTTTTTACAGAGAGCAGACGGTTGGTGGAAGTCTGCAAGGGCGCGCGCACGAAGTCCTCCCTGAGCGGCGAGGCTGAAACGCATCCCCTTTCGATGTCCGAGTAGGTCTTGACGGTGTCCTCCGTTAACGGGAATGCGGTGTTTTCTTTATGCCGCGTAGAGTGTGTGTGAAGCGTTTTTCTCTGCGCTTCCGCGAAATCAGGTGGTACCGCGTGCTCCACGTCCTGATCCGGACGGGGGCTTTTCTTTTTGCCACCCCAACTGCGTAATTAAATTTTAAGGATAAAAAAGGAAAGGAAACGAGTATGATTCCCGAAAACGATCTCCCGAAAACCTATTCGCCCTCGGAATTCGAGGAGCGGATCTACAAAAACTGGTGCGACAAGGGCTACTTCACACCGCAAATCGACAAGAATAAGCCCTCCTACACCATCGTCATTCCCCCGCCGAACATCACGGGTCAGCTCCACATGGGACACGCACTCGACAACACGCTTCAGGATATCCTGATCCGCTACAAGCGTATGTCGGGCTTCTCGACCCTCTGGCTTCCCGGAACCGACCACGCGTCGATTGCCACCGAGGCAAAGATCGTCGAGGCAATGCGCAAGGAGGGCCTCACGAAGGAGGACCTCGGACGTGAAAAGTTCCTCGAGCGCGCGTGGGACTGGAAGGAGCAGTACGGCGGCAGGATCGTCTCCCAGCTGAAAAAGATGGGCTCATCCTGTGACTGGACGCGCGAGCGCTTCACCCTCGACGAGGGCTGCTCGGCTGCCGTCCGCAAGGTCTTCAAGCAGCTTTACGACAAGGGTCTGATCTACCGCGGCGAGCGTATCATCAACTGGTGCCCGCACTGTAAGACCTCGATCTCGAACGCCGAGGTCGAATATGAGGAGCAGAACGGTCACTTCTGGCACATCCGCTACCCGCTTGTCGGCGGCGGCGGATACGTTGAGGTCGCAACCACCCGTCCCGAAACCCTGCTCGGCGATACCGCCGTTGCGGTCAACCCCGCGGACGAGCGCTACAAGGATATGATCGGTAAGTACGTCGTGCTTCCCCTCGTCGGACGCCGCATTCCGATCGTTGCCGACGAGCACGCCCAGCTCGACAAGGGCACAGGCTGTGTTAAGATCACGCCCGCGCACGACCCGAACGACTTCGAGGTCGGACGCCGCTGTCATCTGCCGATGGAGGTCGTACTGACCGACGACGCAAAGATCACCGAGAACTACCCGAAGTACGCGGGTATGGACCGTTACGAGGCGAGAAAGGCGATCGTAAACGATCTCCGTGAGGGCGGTTACCTCGCCGAGATCGAAGACCTCCGACACGAGGTCGGCACCTGCTACCGCTGTGGCACGACGATCGAGCCGATGGTGAGCCTGCAGTGGTTCGTCAAGATGGAGCCCCTCGCAAAGCCTGCCGTCAAGGCGGTACGAGACGGACGGATTAAATTCGTTCCCGAGCGCTTTGACAAGAACTACTTCCATTGGATGGAGAACACGCAGGATTGGTGCATTTCCCGTCAGCTCTGGTGGGGTCACCGCATTCCCGCTTACTACTGCGACGACTGCGGTCACACGGTCGTTGACGCGGACGGATGCGATAAATGTCCGAGATGCGGTGGCAATATGACGCAGGACGGCGATACGCTCGACACCTGGTTCTCCTCTGCGCTTTGGCCCTTTTCGACGCTCGGCTGGCCCGAGAAGACCGAGGATCTCGATTACTTCTACCCGACGAGCACCCTCGTTACGGGCTACGATATCATCACCTTCTGGGTGTCGCGTATGATCTTCTCGGCACTCGAATACACGGGCGAGATCCCGTTCGACACCGTCCTCATCCACGGTCTCGTCCGTGACGCGCAGGGCAGAAAAATGTCGAAGTCTCTCGGCAACGGCATCGATCCCCTCCTCATCATCGAAAAGTACGGTGCAGACGCGCTCCGCTTCGCGCTTGCGACGGGCAACTCTCCCGGAAACGATATGCGCTTCTCGGACGAGAAGATCGAGGCGGCGCGCAACTTTGCGAACAAGCTGTGGAACGCTTCCCGTTTCGTTCGTATGAATCTGACGATCGACACGGTCTCCCTTCCCGATGAAAAGACGCTCGCGCCCGAGGACAAGTGGATCCTCGACGCCTTCAACCGTACCGTCAAATCGGTCCGCTCGAACCTCGACCGCTACGAGATCGGCATTGCCCTCTCCGAGCTGTACGACTTCATCTGGAGCGTTTACTGCGATTGGTACATCGAGCTTTCGAAGGCGCGCCTTGCCGATAAGGAGAGCGAGTCGAACAAGGTAGCGCAGAACGTCCTCGCGTACGTTCTGATCGAGACCCTGAAGCTCCTCCATCCCTTTATGCCCTTCATCACCGAGGAGATCTTCTCCGCTCTCCCGCATCTCGAAAGCGACGCGGAAAGCATCATGATCTCCGAATATCCCACGTTCTCGGATGCGCTCGTCTTCCCAGAGGAGGCAGAGCAGTTCGGTCGCGTCATCGCGGCGATCAAGGCAATCCGCCTCCGCCGCAACGAGATGAACGTTCCTCCGTCGAAGAAGGCAAAGGTCTATATCGAAACGAGATACGAGAACAGCTTCAGCCCCGCGACCTATGCGTTCTTCCAGAGACTCGCATCGGCGTCCGAGGTCGTCGTCGGCACATCCTTCGACGGCACGCTTGACCTCGACTCCTGCGTCCGCATCGTGACCGACTCTGCGACGATCTTCCTTCCGATGAACGAGATCATCGACCTCGAAAAGGAAGTGAAAAAGCTCGAAAGCGAGGAGGCTCGTCTCGTCGGCGAGATCGACCGCATCACGAAGAAGCTGTCGAACGAGGGCTTCGTCGCAAAGGCGCCCGAGGCGGTCGTAAACGCCGAGCGTCAGAAGAAGGCAAAGTACGAGGAAACGCTCGAGAGCGTCCGCGCGGCACTCGCGAGAATGAAGAAGTAAGATGGCGAAGCTTCATTGGCCGGGGGGCGCGCTCACCGCGCCCGTCCCCCCCGCACTCGTCACCGTAGGCTCTCTTGACGCCGGAGACGTGAACGTCCTCACGGTCGCGTGGACGGGGATCGTCAACACCGTTCCCCCCAAGACCTATATCTCGGTCCGTCCGAAACGGCACTCGTACGAGATCCTGAAGCGGTACGGAGAATTCACCGTGAACCTGCCGACGGCAACGCTCGTCCGTGCGGTCGATTCCTGTGGCGTTTACACGGGTGCGAAAATGAACAAGTTCGAGCGTTTCGGACTGACGCCCGAGAAGGGCTCTGCCGTTTTGGCACCCGTGATCGCAGAGTGTCCTCTATCGCTCGAATGCCGCGTCACCGACGTGATCCCGCTCGGCTCGCACGATATGTTCCTCGCGGACGTGGTGGCGGTCGACGTCGACGAGTCTCTTCTCGACGAGACGGGAAAATTACACCTTGACCGTGCGGGGCTTCTTGCCTTCGCGCACGGCGAATATTTCGAGCTCGGAAAAAAGCTCGGCTCGTTCGGCTACTCGATCAGGAAAAAGAAAAAGCGGCACAAGTAAAAAAAGGGGCTGTCTCACTCAGGTGAGACGAGCCCCCGATTTTCTCCCTTCCCGAACGGCAGGGGCGCGCGGAAGACCCGACGCGGGCGTCGTCTCGTAACTCTGCACAAATGCGCCTGCGCGTTTTTGTGAACCTCTACAAAAGAAGAAAACGCGCGCTTTTCAAAGGGAAGAAAATGGGAAGAAAACGATACATATTGTACAAATCCCCCCTTGACAAACGAAAAAAAATATGCTACACTTATGAAAAGCGGTCATGGGCGGAGTGCGCTCTGACTGAAAAAACCAAGAAAGAAGGTAACAAATTTTATGCGCAGAATCTTTTCACTTCTGCTCACCGCGCTGATGCTCCTCTCGCTGTTCACGGTCGGCTTCTTCAGCACCTCCGTGTCGGCAGCGGTAACGGATGACGTCGGATCGGTTGAGGCGGGCTATACCCCCAAGGGAACCCCGATTACCTCCGAAAAGGAATTCCTCGAAATGGAGGAGGACGGTGATTACTACCTCGCAAATGACATTACCATTAACACGACCTACGGTCTCGCCTACGACAAGAACGGCAAGGTTATGGTCGACACCTACGGCGTTCCGCTGGTTGAGCTGATCTTCGGCGGCACGTTCGACGGAAACGGCAAGACCGTTACCGTTTCGGTCCCGATGTTCGGTCTCATGGATCGCGCTACCGTCAAAAATCTCAAGACGAAGGGCGAGATCAACTTCAGAAGAGATGGCAAGAACTACGCATTCCACTGCGGCTCGGTCGCAATGGAGGGTACCGATCTGACGCTTGAAAATGTCAGCAACAGTACCGTAATCAAGGGCTACGACACCGGTAAGGCAAGCCGTCTGACCAACCCCAACGGAACCGAGTCGGTCATTTACGAATCGGTCTACGCGGGCGGCCTCCTCGGCTCGGTCTACGGTGACCTCTACCTCACCGACTGTGTCAACTACACGAACGTTACCGCACTCTGCGGAAGCGGCCTCGTCGGCTCTCTCGAGAAGGAAAGAGTTGACCGCGGCGAATTTACGGCGGTCATCGAGACTGAGGCTGTCTTCGACAACTGCCACAATTTCGGCACGATCTCCGACAACGAGTGTGAAGACCTCTATGCAGAGGAAGGCAACACGATGAAGCTGAAGGTCCACGGCATCCATTCGGGTCTTCTTACGAATGCTACCGCGACCGAGGTTACCTTCAACGCCTGCACCAACTCGGGCGATATCCTCACCACCAACTCGGCGAGTGAGATCTCCTTCGGTGGCTGTAGCGGCGGTCTCTCGGGTTACCTCGAGCGTTCCGACGACCTCGGTCACAACATGAAGGTCAACTACGTAGACTGCATCAACGACGGTACCGTCATCGGCGCACGCCGTACCGGTGGTATCGGCGGTTACTCCAAGGCAAGCGTTTCCGCTCTCCGTTGCGTCAACAACGGCGCGGTTACCTCCCGTACCAACTACGCGGCAGGCATCGTCGGCAGAGGCGGATGCGACTCCTACCCGAACTTCCAGTGCGACCTGATCTTCGAGAAGTGCGTAAACAACGGCACGATCACCTCCCACCGTCAGTATGCGGCAGGTATCACCGGCTTCTCGCAGGACCGTATCAAGGTCAACTACTGCCTGAACACGGGCGACATTCTCGCTGAGGGCGTTACGAAGAACTCCGACAACAGCGAGCACAATCACCACGTCAACTGCGCAGGTATGATCGCAAGATCCCAGCAGTCGATCGAGCTTTACTACTGCGTAAACCTCGGTAACATCATCTCGAACATGTCCGCTGCAGGCATCGCAGGCAGAATCGGTATCGGCTCGATGAACGGCGTTTCCTTCACCGGTGGTTACAACTCCTTCTTCGGTTGCTTCTCGGGTGGTGACATTGTTGCCAACAACGGCAGACAGATCTACAACAACGAGTCCTCCGTTCCGGATTCCCTCTACTGCCAGGAAACGGTATACACCTACTGCTCGGATGACGACGATCCCGAGAGAGGTAAGGACGGCATCTGTGACTCGCTCTTCTGCGGCGGTCGCATCGGCATTGATTACCACAAGCGTTACTACTCCTCCTGCATCGGTGCAGCAGGCATCATCAACTTCTCCTACGGCTCGGGCAACAAGCAGGCTCCCCGTATCTACGGCTGCGGCGTTACCGCAAACATCACCGCGACCGACATCGGTACGGCTGCGGCATTCATGAGCTACGCGAACACCGCGTTCGCAATGATCGAGGGTAACTACTTCCTCGGCGAGCTCAACGGTCCCGACACCTGTGTCATCGCACACAGCGCGACCGGTAGCAACAACTATTGCCTCGAGTACGCGACCACTTGGATCGATACCAACGACTCGCAGAAGTTCATCAAGGAAAACTATTACCTCGAAAGCATCAAGAATTCGGGTGCAATGCTTCTCTGTAACAACGGTGCAGAGATCCCGTGGGCAGGCTACGACTGCTTCATCACGCAGGAGGATGTTCAGTCCGGTAAGCTCTGCTACCTCGTTAACAAGTCAGCGTACGACTTCATTCACGTCTATCCCTTCCTCCAGAGACTCGGCGTCGATCCGTACCCGATGAGCCCCTACTACTACCTGACCTACAACGGCACGATCGCGAACGTTACGATCGAGCAGATGCACGAGAACATCGTGATCGACTACACCTACTGGGTCAACGAGGTCGACGGCAACTACGTGAACGAGCGCCACACTCCCGAAGCTTCGGTTGTGCCGACCGATCCTCCGACCGATCCTCCGACTGAGCCCGTAACCGAGCCCAACACCGATCCCGGCACCACGCCCAACACCGATCCCGTACCCAACCCGGGCGGTGACAATACCGGCAACAGCGGTGGGGAGGACAAGAAGTCCGGCGGCTGTGGCGGCGTCGTAGGCGCTTCCCTCGCACTTGCGGCTCTCGCACTTGCAGCTCCCGCTGTAGTCGTGCTTCGCAAGAAGGAACAGGAATAAGTCTACTTACGATTTCTGAAATCGCATAACGAACAGCCCTTCCCTCGTGGAAGGGCTGTTTTGTTTCATTTTCGTGGGGAATGAAACACGTACGCCCTTGACAAAAAGGCGGAAATCTGTTATACTGTTTCTATCGGCAGATCTTTCCTTTCCCTGCTGAAATTTCAAAGAAAGACGGTAACAGCATTATGCGCAGGATCTTTTCTCTTCTGCTCACTGCAACTTTACTCCTCTCCCTCTTCTCGGTCGGACTTCTCTCGACCTCGGTATCGGCGGCTTCTTCCGCCGACGTCGGCTCGGTCGATTCGGGCTATCAGCCCACGGGTACGCCGATCACCTCCGAGAAGGAATTCCTCGAAATGGATGAGGACGGCGACTACTACCTCGCAAACGACATCACCATCAACACGACCTACGGTGTCGCCTACGACAAGGGTGGCAAGCCGATGCTCGACGGCTACGGCGATCCGCTCGTCGAGACATTCTTCTCGGGCAATTTCGACGGAAACGGCAAGACCGTTACCGTTTCGGTCCCGATGTTCGGCTATCTTGAGGGCTCGACCGTCAAGAACCTCAAAACGAAGGGCAACATCAACTTCCGCTCCGACGGGGGTCTCG
>JAZSIN010000203.1:0-1918 GCA_045533845.1 Eubacteriales bacterium
GAGCTATCCCAAAAAACAGGGAAAGGAACGGGCAAGGAAAGTGTTCCGTTCCCTCTCGGTCTCACAGGAGCTGCTCGAGCGGATGCTCACAGCCGTGGAAGAGCAGAAGAAGGGCGCACAGTGGAAGGCGGAGAGCGGCAGATTCGTTCCCTCTCCCGAAAAATGGCTCGCGGACAAGCGTTGGGAGGACGAGGCACCGCCCCCCGTATCGGAGGGCGGGTACGACGCGCACGCCGAGCGGGGACACGCAAGCGGTCAGCCGAGCAGTAGCGAGCTCGACGCCGACCGATTCTTCAGAGCCGCTCTCATAAGGACCTACGGATACGACCCCCTCGAGGAGCCGCCGCCCGCCGAGCGGACGTAACGCCCCTTTAGACCGTCGTCCCCTTCGGATCTCTGAAATAGTAATACTCCGAGTTATCGACGCCCGTTCCGTCGTTCTCGACGATCGCGACCCTTGAACCCGGCGTCAGCGAGATCGCGTGCCATTCGCCGTGCTTAACGTTATAAAATTTCCCCGTCTCAAGCGGAACGCGGGTGCGCTCCATCCCGATGTGCAGGGTCGCCTCACCCTCGAGCAGAACGAAGACCTCGTCGCTTTCGAGATGCCGCTCGACCTTGCAAAGATTCTCCTCGAGAAGGCGTTCACACGCGTTCACGACCGCAACGAGCCAGCCATTGTACGAAATGAGGGGCGCGTACCCCTCGCCGCTGTATTCCTTGATCTCAAGATCCATACGTAAATTCCTCCAAAAAGTCTTTTATAGAATTTTTCCCGCTTTTCCGTTCGAGTACGCCGTCCTTCCCGTTGCGATCTCGATCGGCGCGGTGCGCGTACCCCTCCGCGTCTCCTTTATATCCCCGTAGGAAGCCGTCAGATCTCCTCTGTGAGCAGATCCCCGACGCCGTTCAGAATATACTTCGGGCGGTAGGGGAAATCGTCGATGTTTTCCATCGTGGTCACGCCCGAGAGGACGAGGACGGTGTCGACGTTCGACTCGATCCCCGCAATGATATCGGTATCCATACGGTCGCCGATGAAGGCAATGTCCGCGCTGTGACAGTCGAGCATACGAAGCCCGTGGCGGAGCATCAGGGGGTTCGGCTTGCCGACGAAATACGCCTTCTTTCCCGTTGCGATCTCGATCGGCGCGATGAGAGAGCCCGTCGCGGGCATCACGCCCTGCTCGGTCGGTCCCGTCACGTCGGGATTCGTGCCGATGAGCTTCGCGCCCTTGTTGACGAGCGCGATCGCCTTCTCGATCTTCTCAAAGGAGTAGGTGCGCGTCTCTCCGACCACCACGTAGTCGGGGTTCACGTCGTTCATATAGATCTGATGATCGTACAGCGCCTTCGCGAGTGCCGCCTCTCCGATCACGTAGGCGGTACAATTCGGCTTCTGCGCCGAGAGGAATTCAGCGGTCGCCATCGCGCTCGTGTAGAAGTGGTCGGGCGAGACCGAAAGTCCCATTCGCTCGAGCTTCATCGAGAGCTCGTGCGGGGTCTTCTCGGGGCTGTTCGTGAGGAAGACGAACTTCTTGTTGTTTTCAATGAGATAGTTGACGAACTCCCGAACCCCGGGCAGGATCCTGTTGCCGTGGTAAATGACGCCGTCCATATCGCTGATAAAGCCTTTTTTTGAAAGGATCTCTTTGACCATAATATTCTCCATTCCGTCGTATCGCGTGTGATTTTATACCCATAGTATACCATTTTTTTCACGGCTTGTCAATGCAAAGAGAACGGAAAATATCACGAGCCCTTCAAGTCCTGTTAGACAAAAGAAAAGCAGGTCAGTCGACCTGCTTCTCTTTTATACGGGTAACAGGACTTGCCCGCCTGCGGGCGGAGCGGTGGCTCGGCTCTGACAGCCCACCGGGCTGTCATTCACTCCCGAGCCCTTAAGTCGGAGGCCAAG
>JAZSIN010000038.1:0-2620 GCA_045533845.1 Eubacteriales bacterium
TGGACCTACCGCGGCGGACTCGGCACGAGCGTGCAGGCCCCCGACCCGATCAAGCTCTGGGACCGCATCGGCGAAAACTACAAGCGCGTTCTGAAGAAGTAATTCCCTTCTCAAAGGACGGTAAGGAGACAGTATGTCCGAATACTTAAATAACATCATTGATATCCTCACGCGCATTGAGGAGGAGGAAAAGGACAAGCTCGACGCGGTGTCGGAGCTCGTCGCAAAAACGATCATCGAGGACGGACTCATCTACGTTTTCGGTTGCGGTCACTCCCATCTCCCCGGGCTCGACGCCTTTTACCGCGCAGGGGGACTCGCAAACGTTTCCCCGGTTCTTGACGCCGACCTGATGCTTTTTAACGGCGCTGCAAAGTCGAGCCGTATGGAAAAGATGAGCGGCATCGCATACGAGGCGATCCGCAGATATAAGCCGACGCAGAAGGATATGATCTTCATTTTCTCGGCGTCGGGTAAGAATCAGGTTCCCGTCGAAATGGGAGATATCGCCAAGGAGCTTGGCATTCCCTCGGTCGGCATCTCCTCCTCCGCATATTTCAATCGCGGAGGAAGACTGCACGAGCACGTTGACGTACATATCGACTGCAAGGTCCCCTACGGAGACGCGTCGATCAGCGTCGGGAACGCGAAGATGGGCGGTCTGTCGACGGCAACGGGATGCTTCATCCTGAACACCTGCCTCATCGAGGGCGCAAAGCGCGCGTTGGAGCGCGGCACCGTCCCGCCGATCTATCTCAGCGGCAACGTCGACGGCGGACGTGACCACAACATCATTCTCGAGGACCTCTACCTCGGACGGGTGAAGGATCTATGAGTAGAATCGCCGTCATCGGGATCATCGGAAACTCGGTCTTCCTCCCTGTCGACAGGTTTCACGTCGGGGGGGAGACGGTCGAGGCATCATCAATCCATTTTGAATTCGGCGGAAAGGGCTTCAATCAAGCCGTCGCCGCCGCGCGGTGTGGCGCAGAGGTCTCCTTCCTCGCTTCGATCGGCAATGAATACCTCGTGGAGGCAGAAGCGTTTTTCGAAAAGGAAGGCATTCGCCATACCCTCGTAAAGAAGGACGGCTCGACCGCGTTTGCCGCGATCGTAACCGACAAAACGGGCAGCAATCACGTTACCGTGTATCAGGGCGTTCAGCTTGAAGGCGAGGACGTTTCCCTCTTCGAAAACGAGATCAAGAACGCGGACATCCTGCTCCTCAACAACGAGGTCGCCGAGGACGTGAACGTCCGCGCGATCGAATACGCGAAAAAATACGGCGTGAGGATCATACTGAATCCCGCACCCGCGAGAGAAACGCTTCCCTATATTCTCGAAAGCGTCGACCTTTTTACCCCGAACGAGCACGAAACGGTCGGGATTGAGGACAAAACAAATCTCCTCATCACCCTCGGAAGCCGTGGCTGTTTCCTGAAGGAGACCGGCGAATCGATCCCCGCCGTGAAGAGCGGAAGGGTCGTCGACACGACGGGCGCGGGCGACACCTTTAACGGAACGCTCGCGGCTATGCTTGCAGAGGGGCGCCCCCTCGCAAATGCGGCAACGATCGCAAACCGCGTCTCTTCGGTCGGCGTAACGCGACCGTACGCGGTATCCTCTATTCCAACGAAACAAGAAATTCTGGAAATCATAAAAGAAACGGAGATATGATATGCAAAAGGGACTGAATTACCTGCTGAAAAAGTATTCCGTATCCGCAGAGGCGACTCTGTCGGAGAACGGAAAGACGGTCACCGTAAACGGGGACGCGATCCCCGTTCTGCCGTGGGAATCCGAAAGAAGAATGATCGAGCTCCGAAACCTCGTCGTACAGAAGCGCGTAGGCAATATGTGCACCTACCGCATCGGTCACACGACGACGCGCGGCGGTGATCTCTTTTCTCTTCTCGAGCGCGAAATCGGTGTTCTTGAATTTACAGTCGATTCGCGCGTCAAGGAGATCTTCGCGATCGCGGGACAGAGCACGATGAACTGCATCGCAGAGACCGAGAATGGCTGCGTCTGCACGATCGAGCTCGGCGCTACGCTTGAAAACGGACAGAGCGACATCGACAAGCATGAGATCATCACCGACAACGGCGTCGCGTGCGATCGCGTCGTCGACACGCAGATCCCGCAGAATTCGATCTACGTATTCGGCAAGAGCGGCACGCTCTACACAGATACCGACGCGGAGCTGTACGGCTATGCGGAAATCGAAATCAACACGATCCGCAACGCATTCGCACTTGCGAAGGACGAGGCCCTCCGTGAAGCTGCAAAGGAAAAGCACGCGCATATCTCTAAGGTAGTCGACGCCGCAAAGGAATCGCTCCGCACGCTGAAGAACGTAAAGGTAGGTGGCTAAGATGAAAAGACTGAAGATCGCTATGATGAGTATGACGCACGGTCATACGAGAAAGTATTACGACGTTCTGAAGAACAATCCGAAGCTCGAATGGATCGCGGTCTCGACCGCGAATGAGGAGGTAAAGGAGATCTTTCTGAACAGCGTACAGGGTATTCCCTGCTACGACTCGGACGAGGCGATGCTCGACGCGCATCCCGAGATCGAGGCGGTCGTTCTCGCAAGTGAAAACAGTGAGCACCTCCG
>JAZSIN010000305.1:0-7315 GCA_045533845.1 Eubacteriales bacterium
CATGGCTACGATCCGACTTCCCGTATCTGAAGCCCGAAACGCGCGGGATCGTCTGTACCCACGCGTCGAATATCTGCTCGCGCGTTCTTCCCATCAAGGCGATCGGCGCTTTCTGTAGGAAGCACAACCTCCTCTTTATCGTCGACGCCGCGCAGTCGGTGGGACACCTGCCGATCGACGTCACACAGATGCAAATCACCGCGCTTTGTGCCCCCGGGCACAAAGGGCTCTACGGTCCGCAGGGGAGCGGCTTTCTCGCGCTCTCTCACGATCTCCCCGAGGATTTGCTTCCCCTCCCCTTGCTCGAGGGTGGGAGCGGGTACGAGTCCCTGCGCCCCGAGATGCCGACTCTCCCGCCCGAGCGATACGAGGCGGGTACGGTCTCCACCCCCGCGATTGCGGGTCTCTCGGCAGGCCTCCGTTTCGTAAAGGAGGTCGAGATCAACGCGATCGCGGAAAAGGAATGCCATCTCTTTCGGCTCGCGCGCGAACAGCTTATGAACACGCGCGGCGTACGCGTATACGCCCCCGTCTACGAGGGCTCGGTCCTCTCCTTCTCTGTGAGAGGACACCCGTCCGAGGAGATCGCCGAGCTTCTCGACAAGCAAAACATCGCCGTCCGTGCGGGCTTCCACTGTGCCGCACTTGCGCATAGAACGCTCGGAACGGAGGCGGAAGGCGGGACGGTGCGCCTTGGCTTCGGCTACTTCAATACCGAAGACGAGATCCGAACGCTTCTGTCTATACTAAGGAAGATCCTGTAGACGGAGGAAGACAAAGAGCCCTGCGGGAAACCCGCAGGGCTCTTTTACAGATCTTCAGTCAAGGGAAAGCGCACCGTCACTGCAATGCACGCGCTCAATCAGCGTGGTGTATCTCCAGCTGACGGTGTTGATCTCGCCGTCATCGTGGCTGTGATCGTGACCGTCACCGCACGAGTCGTCCTGCCCCGACTTATCGTTTACGTAGTGAACGTTCGTCTTCCAGTCCTCGATCGTGCCACCGAACAAAATGCGCTCGATCTTCTTATTGTTCTCAAAAATGCGGTCACCGAAGGTCATCGTCTTGCTCTGCATCGTGAAATTTTCGATATCCGTGCAGTATGCGAACGCCTTCAAATCAATCCGCACCGTGCTCTCGGGCAGAACGATATCGGTCAGCTTCACGCATCCGCGGAACGCCTCCTCACCGATCGACTCGACGCCGTTCTCGATCTTCAGCTCGGAAAGGAGGTCGCAGTAAGCGAACGCCTTCCGCCCGATCGTCTTGACGCTTCCGGGGATCGTTACGCTCGTTACGTCGGAAAGGCTCATCAGCGCGCCCTCCGCGATTGCGGTCACGGGAAGCTTTTTATGCTTCTTCGGGATCACAAGCTCTGTATCCTTGCACGTTCCCCGTCCGACAACGACATAGGACGCGCCATCCTCGCTGAGTGCAAATTCAAGTCCCTTGCTCGCCCCGCAGGAGCTCGTGAAGACAAGCGTCGAGCAAAGAAGCGAGACGAGCAGGCATATCGACAGTATCTTTTTCATTTTTCTATCCTTTTCCTTTTTTCGTTAGCGGTAATAAACGTAAAATGCGACGACGGTGCGCTCCTTGCCGTCCATCGACAGGTCCTTACCCGTTAGGACGACGCCATCCTTCGAAAGCAATTCGGAGATCACGATCTCCTCAATGCGTCCGCGGAAGACGATACCCGTATCGGTGTTCACGACGATGCAATCGTCCTTCACGCCGATACTTCCATTCCGTCCGATCACCTTCTCGTCGTTTTCCCAACGTTCGACGACGTAGCGAATGTGCTTCCCCGAAACGAGCTCTGCCATATACCACTTATGCTGCTTGCTGTTCGGATCCTTCGGCGGCTTTTTCTTTTTTCCAAACCACATATCTCTGTTCCTTTATTTTTCGTTCCTTCTCATTCGTCCATCAGCATCGGGAAAATGTCATACACGTTTCCGGCGCCCATCACGACAAGCGCATCGCCTGCGGAAAGCGTTTCCCGTATCCGATCGACCGCATCGCGGAAGGACGGACAGTAGCGCGCTCTGTCCCCGATCGCCTCCCCGAGCTTTTCCGAGCTGACGCCGAGCGTGTCGATCTCTCGCGCCGCGTAGATATCAACGAGGAAGACGCCGTCGACCGAGTCAAAGGCACGGACAAAATCCGAAAACAACGCCTTCGTACGCGTATAGGTGTGCGGCTGGAAGAGGCAGAAGAGACGGTCGTAGCCCATTTTCCTTGCGCCCTCGAGCGTAGTCCTGATCTCCGAGGGGTGATGACCGTAATCGTCGTAGAGGTCTGCCCCCGCGAGCGTGCCCTTAAACTCCATACGCCGTTCCGCGCCCGTGAAGCGTGCAAGTCCCCTTGCGATCTCATCCCCCGAAATGCCCGAGGTATAAGCGGCTGCCGTCGCCGCGAGCGCATCAAGCACCTGATGGCGTCCCGCGACCTTAAGCGTTACGTCGCGCAGAGGGTTGCCGCGATAAAGTACGCGGAAAGAGTGCCGACCGAAGTGTTCCTCGATATTTACGGCGAGAAAATCGGGCATTCTCCCATCCCGCGCCTTCGTCCCGAAGGTATAGACTTGCCCCTTGAAGCCCTCCATCGTTCTTACGACCTCGTCGTCGTCGAGGGAGTAGATCACGGTGCCGTTCGGTTCCCCGAGCACCTTATCGGCAAACGCGCGATAGGAGGAGCGGATCTGCTCTATCGATTTAAAGTAGTCGACGTGATCCATCTCGATATTGAGGATCACGGCGGTCGTCGGGAAGAAGTCGAGGAAGGAATCCATGTATTCACACGCCTCGAAGATAAAGTGCTTTTCCCCGCCGACGCGGTAGTATCCGCCCATACTGCGGAGCGCCGCACCCGATGTAACGGTCGGATCACACAGTGCATCCATAAAGATCTGTGCACACATCGAGGTCGTCGTGGATTTTCCGTGCATCCCCGAGATGCCGATGCGGCTTTCGTAGCCCGTCATAATGTATCCGAGATAATCGGCGCGTGAGATAAGCGGAATCCCTCTCCGAAGCGCCTCTCTGTATTCGGGATTGTCAGACGGAACGGCGACCGTATAAATCACCGCGTCCGCGTCCGTGAGATTCTCGGGCGCGTGGGTCAGATAGACCGTGATCCCGCTGTCCGTGAGACGATCGGTAATCGGCGTCGCTGCGTGATCCGAGCCGCTGACGCGGTATCCGCGCCGCTTTGAGATCTCCGCGAGCGAGGACATATTAACGCCACCGATCCCGATGAAAAATAAATGCTCAGCTCCCCGCAGCATCTCCTCGATGCCCGAAGGGCCGTAATGTGTATTGGGTGTTGCCATATCGGCTCGGTTCCTTTCGAGAAAAGAGAGAGGCGCTTGCCTCGTTCACAAAAAGCGCATAAAAAAGCGTAAAAGCGGTCAAAAATACGCACTATCGTGCCGTTCGGAAACCAAAAATGCGGCCGCGTTCACAAAAAAATAATCTCGCAGTTGAATAACGATCACATTCGGAATGTATAATGATCATATCGGTGTCACAGCTACGTCCTAAAATCTATGCGCCGAACAGAAAAATAATACCACCCGAGCACAGCTCGGGGAGACATTCAGAATAAAACGGAGGAAATCACCCATGCAGATCACAGACGTAAAAGTCAGAAAACTCTTCAGCGACGGCCCGATGCGCGCGATCGTTTCAGTTACCTTCGACAGTCAGCTCGCCGTTCACGACATCAAGGTTATCAACGCGAGAGACAAGTACTTCGTCGTTATGCCCAGCCGGAAGAACCCCGACGAGACCTACCGCGATATCGTACATCCGATCAACGCGCAGTTCCGCGCGGAACTCGAATCGGTGATCCTCGCGGCTTACGACGCGGCGGTGATCGCCGCCGAGGAGGCGGCTGCAATAGCGCCTGCGGGATTCTGACCGCACTGAAAAAAAGCAAGTTCATCCGAAGTAACCGCCAAGGGGCTCTCCCTCGGCGGTTCTTTTTCAGCGTTTATTCCGCTTGTGAGACCTCTGGCTGTGGCTCGGTCTTCCTTCGACGGCTCATGACCTCCTCTGCCTCGTCGTGGCGTTGATCGGTCGGAAGTGCCGATCCCTTCGGCAGAAGGAGGCGGATCTTCTTCGGCGTGATCTCAACGTTCAGCACCGTGGTCTCGGCGATCTCGCCGTCTCCGCACACACCCGTCAGATTCGGGAAGCGCACTGTGAAACGCTCACAGCGGCGGTAATCCGCGATATCCTTCTCAATGATGCGGCGCTGGTTCAGGAAGGTTCCCTTCTTATAGCTGTCGAGAAGCCTTAAAAGCTCGATGCGGGAAACGTTCTTCACCCTGCAAAGGTCGATCTTCCCGTCGTTGAGAAGCGCGTAGGGCGCGGGATGGTACCCACCGCCGTAAAAGCGTCCATTCGCGGCAAGGAGGAACATCAGATCAAACGGCTCATACGGCTCGCCGTCCACCGAGATCTCACCGACGAGACCGGGCTTCTTCGCAAGTGCCATCAGAATGCCGACGTAATACGAATAGCTCGACGCGACGAGCGGAAACCTTTTCGCGCGATCGGCGCAGGCGACCACGAAGCAGTCGAAGCCCATATTGAGAATATTGAGAGAATACGAATCGATCCCGTCGTCTCCCGTATAGTGGATCGCGTCGATGAGGACGCTTTCACCCGAAAGCTGTGCCTCAAGATTCATAAAGAGCCTCGGACAGCGGAAGCTTCTCACAAAATCATTGCCCGATCCTGCGGGGATGACGCCCATCGTCACGGTGCTGTAGCCCGCGACGCCACTCGCGACCTCGCTGACCATACCGTCGCCGCCGCACGCGAAGATCACCTTCTCCTCGGGATTCATCTCACAGATTTCTCTTGCGATCCGCGTCGCGTCTCCGCGACACTCCGTCATACAGATCTCGTACGACAGATCGTTCTCCTCGAAATAGCTCCTGATCATATCACAAACGCGCGTTGCGAATTTGCCTTTACCGGACACGGGATTTACAATAAACCAATATTTCATACTATCACCGCTTTCGTAGAAATGCCTACTCGACCTATATATAAACATTATAACAGAACAAAAGACGTTTGTCTATACTTTTTCGGCTTTTTTCATCGCTTTTTTCCCGCATTTTCACACGCCGACGCTTCCGCGCATACAATGCTCCTGAACGAACCTCACACGAAAGGATGGATGTGCTATGCAACTTGACGAACGCGCGGTAAACCGCCTTCTCTCTCTGAACGACAAACAGCTTGAGGAGCTGATCCGACGGATCGGCACGGAAAGCGGGATCGACCTCGGCGCCTTTCACATCACGTCGACCGATGCCGACTCGATCAGGACTGCCCTTCGGAGCTTTACACCCGATGATCTCGAGCGCGCAAACGAGGCGCTAAACGCCTACAGGAGCGGGAGACAGAGCCGCAAACGGCCATAACAGAGAGGTACGATATGTCGGAAGCAGGTGAACAGAGCAGCGCGCAGCAGGGGGAGCTCGGGATCCCGAATCTTATGGAGGCGATCGAGAAGCTGAAGGCGCATCCTGAGATCATTTCGATGGCGGCGTCGGTCCTCGGCGGAACGCCCGATGAGGGAAATGCGGCGTCCGAGGAAAAGGAAAACGCCCCCAAAAAAGAAAAAGCAGCTGCGGATGGATCCTCGATGAATGGTGCACCTCCCCCGGATCTCGACGGTCTCGCATCTCTCCTCGCCCCCCTTTTGAGGGGCAAGGGATGCAAAGACACGGGTGGGCGCAAGCGGCTCGCGAAGAGCGCGGCGCTTCTGATCGCACTCAAGCCGTACCTGTCGAGCTCACGCTGTGAAACGGTCGACAGGCTCGTCGAGCTTCAGCGGATCGGAGAACTGTTCGAAGGCCTCTCATGACCCCAAAAATCCGAATGAAAGGAAGGCACGGCAAAACGAAATGTATTACAGAAGCCCCGAGCGTCCGCATATATCCACTCCCCTCCCCCTTCACTACAGCGGAAACGCCTTCCATCCGGACGGAACGCCTGCCGCAATTCCCGTCAGGCGCGAGAGCGAGATCCCGCTGAGAGAGCAAACGGAGGAGGTGTACGAGCAGGACGTACCGCCCGTGAAGGAAGAAGAGCTTACATTTGACAAGAAGACCCCTGACTTTAAAAGTAAAAACGAGGAGAAAGAGGAGTGCGACCGAAAGAAAGACGATCACATTCCATTTCTCTCCCGTCTCCTCGGCGGAATCCTACCCGACGTCAGGGAGGACGATCTCCTCCTTCTGCTCCTCCTCTTTCTTCTGTCGCGCGAGGACGGAAACGAAGAGGTGCTCCTCCTCCTTGCCCTTCTCCTGTTCTCAAATTGAATCAAAAAGGACACCCCGTACGAAAACAGGGTGTCCGTTTTTTATTCGAGTCCGCTCGGCTTCGGAAGCGTTCCCTCCTGCCAATTCCCGACCGAGACCGCGGCAACCGCCTCGGCGCTGCCCTCGGGGATCAGGATCCGCATCGAGTAGCGAAGGACGAAGTAGAGGTGCTCCGAGATCCCGCCCGACACCGCCGCGTAAAGATCGTCCGCATTTTCCGCATCCCGAAGATCGAGAAGGAGGAGATCGAACGCCTCTGCGATGCCCGCGAGATAACGGTCGCTGTCGCGTGTTGCGAGAAAGGCGGGGGAAAAGGCGATCCCCACCGCCGTATCGGGCGAACGCCCGTTCAGGTGCTTTGCCATTTTCTGAAGCTCAAGAACGGCGTCCGCCGCCGAAACAGCAGTTGCCCGGTCCTCTTCCGCATCCGAAAGGAACAACGCGTCACAGTCAAGGAGGACGACCTCGTTCGCGCCCGCCTCCGCGATCTCCGAAAGGAGCGCCGTTTCGTCCGCGTAGAGCACCGACCGCGAATAGGCGTCTCCATCTACCGCGTAGCGCATCGGCAAGATACAGGAAACGTAAAGCTCGTATTCAAGGAAGGGCGCGAGGATCTCGTCGATCGTGAGAAGCGTCTCCTCTCCTCGGTCGAGCCCGAGCGCGCTATCCGATTTCGCGGAGAACAAAAGCTTTCCTTCTCCGTCCCGTAAAATGAGCGATACTGCGGTAACGCCCGCGTCGTAAAATCTTCGTGCCTCGCTTCGGAGTCCCTTTGCGGTCGCGTTTTCGAGTGAAACGATCCCCGCATTCACCTCGGGGACGTCAAAGCCGCGGGACGGAAAGGTCTCCTTGCTCTCCTCCTCGAGCGGCTCGGACGTTTCATCGCCCGCTCCGCTTCCTCCGAGGCGGTCCTTCAGAAGATTGCCGAGGATCACAGCGGAAAGTCCCGACAGAAGGAGGGTCACGGTG
>JAZSIN010000201.1:0-3806 GCA_045533845.1 Eubacteriales bacterium
GATGAAACGACCGTCGCGGGGGAAGCGGCTGTCTGCTACGACAACGCGGTAAACGGGAGCCTTCTTTGCGCCCATTCTTCTGAGTCTGATTTTAACTGCCATTTTTGTGTTCCTCCAAAATATAAATTTATTAAAAAACCGTAAAACGATTATTTCGTTTTAGAACGGCATTTTGAACCTTCCCTTAGCCATCATTTTCTGCATTTTGGCAGGGTTTGCGAATTGCTTCATCATTTTGCAGATCTGATCGTACTGCTTCAGAAGCTTGTTGATCTCCTCGACCGACGTGCCACTTCCTGCGGCAATGCGCTTTTTGCGTGAGGAGGTGATGATGTCGGGCTTCGCACGCTCACGCGGCGTCATCGAGCGGATGATCGCCTCCTGGTGGAGGATCATCTTTTCGTCGATCTTCGCGTCCTTCAACTGCTTCGCGTTCATGCCGGGGAGCATTCCCGCGATTTGGTCGAGGCTTCCCATATTTTTGATCTGACCGAACTGCTCGAGGTAATTGTCAAGCGTGAAGGTCTCCTTCCGCAGCTTTTCCTCAAGCTCAGCCGCCTTCTTTTCGTCGAACGCCTGCTGTGCGCGGTCGATGAGCGTCAGAACGTCGCCCATTCCGAGAATACGGGACGCCATACGGTCGGGGTGGAAGGGCTCGATGGTGTCGAGCTTTTCGCCCATACCGACGAATTTGATCGGCTTGCCTGTGATGAACTTGATCGACATTGCGGCACCGCCACGGGTGTCACCGTCGAGCTTCGTCAGGATCACGCCCGTGATAGAGAGAAGCTCGTTGAAGGTCTTGGCGACGTCAACAGCACTCTGACCGATCATCGCGTCGACCGTCAGAAGGATCTCGATGGGGCTGACCTCAGCCTTGATCCGCTGAAGCTCCTCCATTAGCTCCTCGTCGATCTGGAGTCGACCTGCGGTATCGATGAAGACCATATCGTAGCCGCGCGACTCGGCGTAGCGAACGCCTTCCTTCGCGATCTTGACGGGGTCCTCCTTGTCGCCCATCGTGAAGACGGGGATACCGAGCGCCTCACCGACGACCTCGAGCTGCTTGATTGCGGCGGGACGGTAAACGTCACACGCAACGAGCAGGGGATTCTTGCCTTGCTTTTTGTACATACCCGCGAGTTTTCCGCAGTGCGTGGTCTTACCCGCACCCTGAAGACCGCAGAGCATTACGACTGTGGGGGGCTTTGAATCGATTTCGAGCTTGCTGTTGCTTCCACCCATCAAGGCGGTAAGCTCCTCGTTTACGATCTTGACGATCTGGTTTGCGGGGGTGAGAGATTCCATAACCTCGACGCCCACGGCACGTTCGGAGACGATCTTGATAAATTCCTTAACGACCTTGAAGTTGACGTCAGCCTCAAGCAGGGCGAGCTTGATCTCGCGCATGCCTGCCTTGATGTCCGCCTCGGTAAGCTTGCCCTTGTTGCGGAAACGCTTAAAGGCGTTGCTCAACTTGTCGCTCAAGCTTTCAAACATTTTAGTACCTACCTTTCTCTGCTGATTTAATGGTAGGAGATCAGATCAGCGGCAGACGCACTAGAGAAGGGCAGAAAGCCGAAGGATCTCATTTTTAAGTTCGGACGGAAGCGGCTCTGTCTCTGCAATCGAGCGGATGCGCTCCACCGATTCGCCGTATTTTTGAAACCGCGCGGCAAGTCCGAGCTTTTCCTCGAGGAAGAGAAGCTCTTCCTCGCCCTTTTTGATCGAATCGCGCACGCCCTGCCTTGAGATCCCGATCTCGTCGGCGATCTCTGCGAGGGAAAGGTCGTCGTTGTAGTAATACTCGAGCACGGTGCGCTTTCTTTCGGTGAGGATCTCGCCGTAAAAATCGAGCAGATAACCAATGTTCAGATTTTTCTCAAACAGAACGCTCACCTCCGTGCTTACACGAGGCGAAAGACGCAAAAAATGCGCCGAGCGCCGTGTAAAGCAAATCACTTTACAGATTATAGCATGCCTACTTTGATTTGTCAAGAGGTTTTTAAAAATTTCCTGTCAATTTTTTGTTTCCTCACTTCTCCGTATGCTCTTGACAAGGACGGTTGCCTATGGTAAAATGATAACAAAGTAAGAAGCTCCGATGAGATCCGGAGCAAACGAGGGGGATAAAACGATGATCAGACACGTTGTTATGTGGAAATTCAAGGAAGAAAATAAGACGGAGAATATGGAGCACGCGCGTCAGATCCTGTACGCGCTGAAGCCCATTATCAAGGAGATCCGCCGTATGGAGATCGGCTTTGACGTTTTGAAGACCGATATGTCCTACGATATGATGCTGTTGACCGAATTCGATTCGCTTGCGGATCTGAAGACCTACGCCGTTCATCCCGAGCACCTGAAGGTCAGCGAATTCGTCCGCTCGGTGATCGAGAGCCGCGTTGTGCTCGACTGCGAGCTTGACTAAAGCGAAGGAGGGCGAAGGGATGCTTTTTACCGATAGAACCTCGGTGATGAATTTTGAGAACGCGATTCGCGGCGCGAGAAACCCGCTGAACAGCTGGGCGAGAATGGACAGCTCGTACGACGAAAAGGGAGCTTTCGTTTTCGGCCCGAACGATCTGTCGCTTGCGAAGCGTCTTGCGAAGGCGGGAAGCGATCACCGCAAATACCTCCGCCAGATCTTTGTTTCGGTTGATATTACCGCACCGCTTTATTGGTGGAAGGAGTTCGATACCTACAAGGTCGGAACGGTGGCAAACTCGACCTCGACAATGCACAAGATCCACGCAAAGAGCTTTGAGCGCGCGGATTTTTCCTGCGATCGCCTTGACGAGGACGGGCTTCGGATGCTCGACACGCTCATCGATTATCTTGAGGGAGAGCGGCAGAGATATCTTGCCGATACGACCGATAGAGCACCGTGGCACCATATGATCCAGATGCTTCCGTCCTCTTATAATCAGATGCGGACTGTCACGATGAACTACGAGAATCTCATCGGCATATACTATGCTCGGAAGAGCCATAAGCTTCCCGAGTGGCATACGCTATGCGATTGGATCCGATCCCTTCCGTATGCACAGGATCTGATTCTTGTGAAGGAAGAATCGGAAAGCTGATCACACGCCTCTCCGGGAGAGAGAACGAGTTTCTCTCTCCCTTGCTTTATTTTTTGAAGGAGGATGCGGAATGGAGCTGATACGAAAGGGCGGTGTCGCTTTTTACCGTTCGTCGCTTTTGCCGTGTCCGCACGGCTTTTCGACACGAATCGGTGGGGTAAGCACCGAGGCACATACGAGAGGACTGAATCTCGCCTACGGACGCGGGGACAGTGAAGCGACCGTTCTTCGGAATCTGCGCATTTTTTCCGATGCCGTCGGGGTAGATCCCGCGTCGGTGATCTCGCTTCCGCAGGTACACGGAAAGGAGGTCCTTACTATGACGCACGACAACTGCGGTGAGGGATATACAAGAAGGACCGATCGAACGGCGGATGGCTACGTTACGACCGAGCCCTCGGTCACGCTCGGAGTTAAGAGCGCCGACTGTGTTCCGATCCTGCTGTGTGCCGTCGATGACGCGGGAAAAGCCGTCGCGGTCGCGGCGCTTCATGCGGGATGGCGGGGAACCGTCCTTGGGATCGCACGGCGCGGCGTGGAGGTACTGATGGAAAAGGGCTTTTCAAGGGAAACGATCCGCGCGGCGATCGGACCTGCGATCGGGCCGTGCTGTTACGAGGTCGACGGGGAATTCCGTCGCACCTTCCTTTTCGCATTTGGGGATAGACTTGTTTCGGAGACCTTCACACAACGCGGTGGGGGGAAATATACGGCGGATCT
>JAZSIN010000065.1:0-2507 GCA_045533845.1 Eubacteriales bacterium
TTCGCGAAGTATCACATCACCACCTTCTGTGCCCCCCCGACGATGTACCGCTTCTTCATCAAGGAGGATCTGTCAAAGTACGACCTCTCCTCGATCGAGTATGCAACGACGGCAGGCGAGGCACTGAATCCCGAGGTCTTCAGCCAGTTCAAGAAGGCGACGGGACTCACCATTATGGAGGGCTTTGGGCAGACCGAGACCACGCTGTCGATCGCGAACTTCGTCGGCACGACGCCGCGCATCGGCTCGATGGGAAGACCCAGCCCGCTCTACGACGTCGTAGTGCTTGATCCCGATGGAAATCCGTGCAAGACGGGTGACACGGGTGAGATCTGCATCCGCACGAAGGATCACATCCCCTGCGGTCTCTTCATTGGCTACTACCGTGACGAGGAGAAAACGAACGACACCTGGCACGACGGCTACTACCATACGGGTGACACCGCGACAATGGACGAGGACGGCTACCTGTGGTACGTCGGACGTATCGACGACGTCATCAAGTCGTCGGGCTACCGCATCGGTCCTTTCGAGATCGAAAGCGTCATTATGGAGCTTCCCTACGTCCTTGAATGTGCGGTCACGCCCGTTCCCGACGAGGTACGCGGTCAGATCGTCAAGGCGACCGTCGTGCTCGTCAAAGGCAAGGAAAAGACCGACGCGCTGAAAAAGGAGATCCAGGACTACGTCAAGACACACACAGCGCCGTACAAGTATCCGAGAATCGTCGAATTCGTCGACGAGCTCCCGAAGACGATCAGCGGCAAGGTCAGACGCGTTGAGATTCGTAAGAATGATCTTGAAAGATCAAAAAAATAATATTGAAAAAGTAATAAAGAAGGAACCGCGTCTTAACGCGGTTCCTTCTTTGTTTCACAAGCACCTTGGAGACGTCCTTTGCGCTTTTTACAGACTCAGTCCTTCCAAACGAAATGATAATTGATCGACTCGCCGCCGTCGACAAGGATACTCTGCCCCGTGCAAAAGGTGTTCACGGCTGTGAGGAAATATGCCCATTCGGCGATCTCTTCGGGCGTTGCCCACTTTCTTAGCGGCGTTTCGTTCATGATCTTTGCCCACAAAGCGGGGTCGTCGATCACACATTGGTTCAGCGGCGTCAAAACGCCGCCCGGGTCGAGCGAATTGCAGGTTGCACCGAAGCGCGCAACACGCTGTGCAACGTTTTTCGTATAGGAGATCACCCCGCCCTTCGAAGCGGCGTATTCGGGGAACTCCGAACCCGTGTGTCCGCTCGCAGAACCGATCGAAAGGATCGAACGGATCCCCTCTCTCACGCCGTATTTTTCGGTAATGCGGATCAGTGCGCGGAGGTTCACGTCGATGTCGTTCTCATTCTGCGTTCCTGCATTATTGATGAGGATTTCGACGCCGTCGATCTCGGGAAGATGCTCGTAGTCGGTGACGTCACAGATGTAGTGAACGTAGTTTTCGTGTGCGACCGTGCTCTCTCGGCGATCGATGCCGACAACCGTGTGACCGTCCCGCAGAAACCGTTCGGCAATCGCTCTGCCGATGCCCTGCGACGAACCCGTAACGAGTACCTTCATTCTTTCCGCTCCTTTTCTATAAAGTCGAGGTAGTCCTTCCCCACCGCATGCTCCCGCCACCGCGTGACGATGCGGTAGCCGATCGGTGAAAACGCGATCTCGAGGAGTAATTCAGCTACCGCCCCTGTTAAGGCGCACACCGCGCATTGGAGGGGGGTCCACGAGAATCCGTCCCAGAACACGGGCGAAAAGCCGACGAATACGATCAGGGAAAAGAGGAAATTGTCAAAAAACTGCCCGATGAAGGTCGAAACATAGGTCCGCATCGCGTAGGCGAGACGGCCATCGGGGTTCCTATAAAAAAAGCGACCGATCAGAGCATTCAGCATATTATTGAGGAGCGCCGACGAAAGAAAGGCGACCGTACTGCCGAGGAGGACGAACCACGTGCCGCCGAAGATCGAATTGAAGGCGGAGTAGTCACTCGCGTTCGACGGAATGATGCTTGCAACGAAGAAAATGAGGCAGGTGAGGAGATTGATCCCCGCGGCGAGCACCGAAATGCGGTTCGACGCGCCCGCGCCGAAGTGCTTCGTCACGATGTCCATACACATAAAGGACAGCCACGAAATGAGGATTCCCGCGTCGAGGGCGATCCAATCGAGCATCAGGAGGGTCTTATTTGCGAGGAGATTCATACAGACGACGCTGACGACGAAAAGCGTCATCACGGTCGCGGGAATGCTTCGAAGCAGTAGCGCGGTCTGCTTGCGTTCCTTCTGAATCAGACGTCTGATCCTTGACATTCGTATAGATCCTCCTTTCGGTCGTTCTTTTAACATTATAGCAAACTCTGCTCCCGATTGCAAGACATTTCTTTGAAATTCCGAAAAGAAAAACAGAAAAATATAAAAAAGGGGTTGACAAACGCGTTGTGATGTGTTATAATAGTCGCGTTCGATTGAGAACACCACGCGGATTTAGCTCATTTGGTAGAGC
>JAZSIN010000240.1:0-3009 GCA_045533845.1 Eubacteriales bacterium
ACTTCGGCAGGAATACATCATGGAGATCCGCGCCTCCTTCGGCGCGACCCTCGACAGCACGGTCATTGTCCGTCCGGACGGAACGCGCGAATCGGTCTCAGAGCGCAAAAAGGAGCGCGGTACGCCCGCTCCTATGAAGAAAAAGGGAGAATGATATGACCGTCACCCCCCTCTTTACACGCGAAAGCCATTCCCCCGAGGAGACCGAGTCGATCGGTCGCACGCTCGCAAGGGATCTGCTTTCGGACACCTCCCTCCCGCCCTTTATCGCCCTTTTCGGTGACCTCGGCGTCGGGAAGACCGCGTTCACGCGCGGGCTCGCGTCGGTGATCTCTCCCGCGTCAAGGGTACGCTCCCCCACCTTCGCGCTCGTGAACGAGTACCCCTCGAAGGCGGGAACGCCGCGCTTCACGGCGATCTTCCACTTTGATATGTATCGGATCGCGAGCGAGGACGAGCTCGACTCGATCGGCTTTTGGGACTACCCCTCGAGACGCGGACTGATCGTGACCGAATGGAGTGAAAACATCACGTCCTCCCTTCCCGGGGACTACGTCAGACTGACGATCGAAAAGACCTCCGAGGACGAGGACAGGCGGATCGTCACGGCAGAAAGGATCACGCAAAAATGATCATTCTCTCTCTCGATTCCACGGCCACGTCGGCTTCGGTCGCGCTTTGCGACAGAGAACGCCTGCTTGCCGAATATACGATTGAAAACGGCAACACGCACAGCGAAAATCTCCTTCCGATGGTGGAGGAGCTTCTCACAAAATTCAGTCTTACCCCGAAGGACGTCGACCTCTATGCCGCTACGACGGGACCGGGCTCGTTCACGGGTGTCCGTATCGGCGTTTCGACGATCAAGGGACTTGCCTTTGCGGCGGGAAAGCCCTGCATCGGCGTCTCGACCCTCGCGTCGCTTGCGCGGAATCTCGTCGGCTTCGGCGCGAACGGAGAAAACGGAGTGATCGTCTCTCCCGTGATGAACGCGCGTCGCTCGCAGGTGTATAACGCACTCTTCCGTGTCAAGGGGGACAAGGTCGAGCGTCTCACCCCCGACCGCGCGATCCCGATCTCCGAGCTTGAGGAAGAGCTCTCTCGCTATTCCGAGCCGATCTATCTTGTCGGCGATGGCTACGAGATCACGAGGGACGGATTCTCCGTGCTTTCGGTAAGAGAAACGCCGATCCGTCTCCGCCCGCAAAGCGGATATTCAACCGCCGTCGAGGCGCTCCTCCTTTACGAGTCGGGCGTTCGGACGAGCGACCGCGAGATCCTTCCCGTCTATCTCCGTCCGTGTCAAGCGGAACGGGAGCGACTCGAAAAGGAAGCCGCGGCGGCAAGGTGATCCTTTGCGCCGCCGATCTGTTTTCAGTTATTTACATCATCTAATTATATGTGAAAGGATTCTAAAATCATGAAACTCGTTATTGGCTGCGACCACGCAGGATATGAACTGAAGGGCCCCGTTATGGAGCATCTCAAGGAGAAGGGCTACGACGTCATCGACGTCGGAACACACTCGACCGACAGCTGCAACTACCCCGACTATGCCTACGCCGCTTGCAAGGCAATCGAATCGGGAGAGGCGGACCTCGGCATTCTGATCTGCGGAACGGGCGTCGGTATGTCGATCGCAGCAAACAAGTATAAGGGCATCCGCGCAGCTTGCGTTTCGGATACCTTCTCGGCACGTCTTACGAGACAGCACAACGACACGAATATTCTCTGCTTTGGCGCACGCGTGGTCGGACTCGGCATTGCCTGCGACCTGTGCGACAATTTCCTTGAGGCAGAATACGAGGGCGGCAAGCACGCAAGACGCGTCGATATGATGATGGCGATCGAAGAAGGCACCTTCCGTCCCACGAACGGCTGATATGGCAAAGGGACAGATGGAACGTACGCAGATCGACGAGGAATCGGACAAACCCCTTCCCCGCCGCATCGCGTCCGTATTGAAGGCGGTCGCGGGAAAGCCCGACCCCAAGTATTTCACCTCTGCCGTGATCGTCGCGGCAGGCTCGTCCACCCGTATGGGAGGCGGCTCGAAGCAGATGGAGCTTCTGTGCGGCATCCCCGTGATCGTCCACACGCTCCGCGCGTTCGCAAACACCCCCTGCATCCACGAGATCGTTGTCGTTGCAAAGAGGGACGAGCTCGATCTCTACCGCGAGCTCACGCGCGAGTATGCACTCTCGAAGATCTCCGCGGTCGTCGAGGGCGGCAAAACGCGGCAGGAGTCGGTTCGGCTCGGGCTTGACGCGGTAAACCCGAGATCCGCCTTCATCGCGATCTCGGACGGAGCGCGCTGTCTCCTCACCGAGGAAATGATCTCGCGCGTATGCAGAAACGCCTACCTCCACGGAGCGGCAACCGCCGCCACCCGCGCGACCGACACGGTGAAGCTTGAATCGAAGCAGGCGTTCATCGAATCGACGACCGAGCGTAAGCGCACCTGGCAGGCACAAACGCCGCAGGTCTTTAAGACGAATCTCTACCGCGCGGCGGCTTATACCGCGCTCGAAGAAAAATTCGTGGGGACCGACGACTGCTCGCTCGTCGAGGAGATCGAATACCCCGTAAAGCTCGTCGACTGCGGACGCGAAAACATCAAGATCACCACCCCCGTCGACCTTTATATCGCCGAGGCGATCTTGCGCTATCGGCGCGATACGGTTTACAAAAGCGAGCCGGAGGAGACTCCGCTCACCGAAGAAGAAAACGAAAAGGGGGGATCCTGATGCGGATCGGACAGGGCTACGACGTACACCGTCTCGTAGAGGGACGCGCCCTCATTCTCGGAGGTGTCAAGATCCCGCACGAGACGGGACTCCTCGGACATTCGGACGCAGACGTGCTTCTGCACGCGATCTCAGATGCGCTCCTCGGTGCCGCCGCGCTTGGCGACATCGGGAAGCATTTCCCCGACAGCGATCCCAAATACAAGGGGATCTCGAGCCTTACCCTCCTTTCTCACGTCGGCGCGCTTCTTTCGGAGAAGGG
>JAZSIN010000274.1:0-2588 GCA_045533845.1 Eubacteriales bacterium
CCTGCGTCGTAAAGAGCTCGTGGTAGCGCCCCTTCAAGGCCATCAGCTCGTCGTGTGTTCCCTCCTCGAGCACGTGTCCGTATTCAAGGACGAGGATCTTTGACGCGACGGTCGCGGAGGAAAGTCTGTGGGAAACGAAGACGGTGGTCTTCCCCTTACGCAGCGTGTCGAACTGACGGAAGATCTCCTGCTCGGCGATCGGGTCGAGCGAAGCCGTCGGCTCGTCGAGGATCAGGATATCCGACTCCGAGTAGAAGGCGCGCGCGACGGCGAGCTTCTGCCATTGACCACCCGAAAGCTCGGTGCCGTTTACCTCGAAAATACGCTGAAGGGGTGTATCGTAGCCGTTTGACAGCGACTCGATGTATTCGTGTGCCGCCGACTGCTTTGCCGCCTCCACGATGCGCTCCTCGTCGATCTCGCGGTAGACGTCTCCGAAGCGGATGTTTTCCTTGACCGTCTCGGCGTACTTGCCAAAGTCCTGGAAGATAATGCCAAAAATGCGGTACAGCTCCTTCACGTCGTAGTCTCGAAGGTCCTTTCCGTCGAGGAGGATCCGTCCCTCGGTCGGGTCGTAAAGGCGGGTAAGAAGCTTGATCAGCGTGGTCTTTCCCGCACCGTTCAGTCCGACGAGCACGAGCGTTTCGCCCGGGCGGATCGTGAAGTTCAGATTCGAGAGAACACGCTTCTCACTCTTCGGATAGGAGAAGGAAACGTTCTCGAAGACGATCGTATGCGGCACGCCGCGCGAAATCCGCTCGGGGATCTTCTTTCTCGGAACGATGTGGGTCTCCTCCTTCATAAAGTCGATCAGGTTATCGACGAACAGCGTACCCTCGTAGATCGAGGCGGAGGTATTGATGAGAGAATGGACGCTGTCCGAGATCTGGAGGATCGAGCTCGTATACAGCGTATAGTCACCGAGCAGGAAGCGTCCGACGAGAACGCCGAAGGCGACCGTCGCGTAGCAGGCACAGGCGACCAGCTGCGAGAAGGCAGACAGCGCGACGAGCCAATAGCTCTCGTGCAGGATGAGGGTCCTGAGACCCTTATAGTAATGGTGGAAGACGTCGTCGAAGCGCCCGATGAAGATGTCGGACAGGTCGAAGAGCTTGACCTCCTTCGCCTTATCCTTATCGACGAGCTGACTTGAGTAGTAGTTCATCTGCCTGCGCTCCTTCGAGCGGAAGCGCATATAGCGATAGTGCTTCTTGCGGTAAATGAAATGGACGATCGCAGACGGCGTTGACGCGACGATCTTCACAAGCGGGATCCACCACATTCCGGGGACAACGAGGAGGATCATAACGTAGGAGACGAGCGAGATAACGGTACTGAACACCGTCAGGGTCGAGGTCAGGATCTGAACGGGTCTGTTCCCCGCCTCGCGGTTCGCGTTCTCGAGCTTTTCGTAAAACTCGGGGCTGTCATAGGACGAAAGGTCGATCGTCTTCGCCTTATTCATGATCTGCAGCTTGACCGTTCTTATGACCTTCTCGCCCGCGATCTTCGTCACCGAGGTGTTGATCCGATTGATGACCATCTTTAAGATGCGGTAGGCAAAGAGTAAGAGGAGTGCCGCGAAGACGGCGCTGCCGAAAAAGCCCGCGTAGTCGCCCTCCTCGAGCGTCCCGTAGCGCGACTGCAGGTGGTTGATGACGTTACTCGACGCAATCGTTCCGACGAGAGGCAAAACGCCCTCGAGGAGTGCGATCAGAATCAGCGTGATCGTGATCCACGGTGAGGTTTTCCAAACGAGGAGGAAGATGTAGCCGAGACGCGAGAAAAATCCGCCGAGCAGCTCCCGGAGATATCGCGGCAGATCCCGAAGTCCCTTCGGAGGGGAAATCTTCTTTTCTTCCTTTTGCAGAGGGGGTCCCATATACGCCATATGCAGCTCCTATGTCTCCCGCCCGTACGGGCAGGCGAAGATCCTTTCCTTTTTCTTACATTATAACACAGCCTTTTACCGATTGCAACCATTTTTCGAAATTTTCTTCCCATTCTTTCTCCCCGACAGAGCCTCTTGACAGCACCTCCTTTTTGTGTTATACTGTAACGAGAATACGTGAAATGAGGAGAAACAATATGCAAAACAACACCTCTCCCGCCCTCACAAACGGTCGCCGTGCGGTAATCGGGATCGACGTCGGCGGAAGCACGACGAAGATCGTCGGATTCAGAAGCGGGGATGGAAAGCACCGTCTCATCGGTGAACCGCTGTTCGTCCGCGCCACAGATCCCGTCACCTCGATCTACGGGGCGTTCGGGCGCTTTACCGCAGAAAACGAGCTTGACCTCGTGGACATCGACCACGTGATGATGACGGGTGTCGGTTCCTCTTATATTTCGAAGCCGATCTACGGTCTTCCCTCCTGTCCCGTGTCTGAATTCAAAAGCGTCGGACTCGGCGGACTCTATCTCTCGGGGCTTGACGAGGCTATCATCGTAAGTATGGGAACGGGCTCTGCCCTGATCCACGCGAAGAAGACCGAAAGTGGTACCGAGATCGAGTACCTCGGCGGAACGGGCGTCGGCGGCGGCACGCTTACGGGACTCACGAAGCGGTTGACGGGTGTTGATACGAT
>JAZSIN010000005.1:0-2016 GCA_045533845.1 Eubacteriales bacterium
TTCTCAATGAAAATGCCATACCCCGTGGTCGGGTCGTTGATCAGCACGTGCGTGACAGCTCCGACAAGCTTGCCGTCCTGTATTATAGGGCTGCCCGACATCCCCTGAACGATCCCGCCGCTTTTTCGCAGCAGACGCTCGTCCTTGATCTTCACCGTGAAGCACTTGCCGCCCGTCGCGTCCCGACGGACGTCCGATAATTCGATCGCGTATTCCTTTAGCCCGCTTTCGTCAAGCGTCGAATAGATCGTCGCCTCCCCCTCGGTGATCTCGTCGCGCCCTCCGATCGGTATCGGTTTGCAGTGTGCATCCCTCTGCATTTTTTCGGGGAGCTCGGTCACCGCCCCAAACATTCCGAGATCGGTGTTTCCGAGTAGCGTCCCGAGCTTTTCGGAGGTGAAATATCCCTTAAGCTCTCCCGGCGTTCCTTGCTTTCCCTTTACGACGTCGGAGACGTTCACGTCAAAGATTGTCCCCCGTGTCATCGGGACGAGATCCCCGCTTCCGCTGTTACAGATCCCGTGTCCGAGACCGCCGAAGAGACAGGTTTCGGGATCGACAAAGGTAATGGTCCCGATCCCCGCACCGCTGTCCCTGATCCACAGTCCGCTTTTATATTTGTGATCAAGATCGGATCTGTGCGGCGTCACCGTAACCGAAAGAGTTTCCTTTCCTCTTTTTACCTCAAGCGTGAGCGGCTTTCCCTCGGAGGACTCGACGAGCGACGTAAATTCCTCGGCGCTCTTTACATCTTGCCCGTTGCATTTCATAATACAGTCGTTCTCACGGAGACCTGCATCCCTCGCGGGGGAGCAGGACGTACCGTTTTCACTGACATCCGAGAAGCCGACTACGAATATGCCGTCGGTCATAAACCGTATGCCGAAGGGAATACCGCCGGGGCAAAGCGTTTCGGGCACTTTGGCGGCGGTCGGCAGAGCCGCGAGCGAAAGCGTAAGAAGAAGCACGAAGGTAGTGGCGAGCAGTCGGCGGAGCGATCTCTCCGAGGCCTTTTCTCTACTGCTGTTTTTCATTCCTATACTGCGTTGCATGACTTTTTGAACCAAACCTTTCCGTTTCCGCGTTTGCGGATGCCACACGTTTCTTTTTGCGGCGCAGAGAAGTTTTTTTCTCGCGTCGCTGATCTTAATTTGCGCCAAAGCGGATGGTTTCATAAGTAACAATTATTTTGTTTGAATCCAATATTCGACCTTTATTCCATCAAATCGTTTACTCAAAATTCTATGTACTTTTTTCTCGTTTTGTGTTATAATAAGGATTGCCGAAGGGAAGTGAGAAGATCGAATGAAGCAGAGTGAAAAAAATATGGCAAAGAAAAAGCCGAAAACGGTCGCCTCCGCGCGTAAGAAGGCGCTGATGTATTCATACCCGATCACGGAGTGCATAGAGGACGCCGCGCGCTTTGACGAAGCGATCCTTTCGTGGATCCGCGGGAACACGGAGAAGGGAAACGACGGACCGCACATCGGCGTTTTGCAGGAAAAATCACTCCATTCGATCTTAAAGCGCTTTCTGTCGGAGGACGAAGGGACGCACGAGATCCCGATCGGGAGGAAGGCGGAGACGTCAAGGCACGGCTATATCGCCGACGTCTGTGTCGGAAAGAGGATCTACGAGATCCAAACGGGGGGATTTTACCCACTGATCCCAAAAATTTCGTATTATCTCTACGAGACCGATTTCGACATCACGGTGGTGCATCCGATCCCTGCCGTGCGACATAAGGTATGGATCGATCCCGAAACGGGCGAGGTCCAAAACCGCGTACGCTCTCCAAAAAAGGGACGCGCGGAGGACGCGCTGAGAGAGCTTTTCTGGCTTCGCGATCTTCTGAAGGATCCGCGCCTGTCGGTTACGCTCCTCTTTCTCGAGGAGGAGGAGTACCGCTATCTCGACGGCTGGAGCTATGATAAAAAGCGCGGCTCGAACCGCTGTGAGCGTGTTCCCGTCGCCCTTCTCGGAAGAGTCGACCTCATAGAGCGCGGCGATTACAAG
>JAZSIN010000230.1:0-2283 GCA_045533845.1 Eubacteriales bacterium
GCGCTGAACGGTCAGAACGGCTACGTCGTGAAGAAGGACGGCAACAAGATCGTCATTAACGCGACGTCTGAATTGATGCTCGACGATGCGGTCAACTACTTCGTCAACAACTACGTTTCGGGCGGCTCTGACGGCTCGTTCGGCGTTGCAGCAGATCTTCTCTACACCTACGGCAGCACGGGAGGCGTTTCACTTCTCAACGCAGACGGCGCTCTGCAGTACACGATGGTGTTCAGCCAGGAGGTGGACGCTGAGGGCGGTACGAAGGAGAACGACGACGGAACGGTCACTTACGACCCGAATTCGGGTGTCGACTACATCGTTCCGTACCTCAACAAGGTGCGCGAGAAGTTTTCCACCGTGATCGGCACGACGCTCCAGATCGACGTTGATATCAAGGGCGCGAAGGACGAGAACCTCGAGATCCTCGTCGGACGCTCCAACCGTCCCGAGACCAAGTCCTTCCTGAACAGCATCAAGCCGAACGAGTACGGCTACGGTGTTGTCGGCAATAAGCTCATCATTGCGGGCTGGGGTGACTACACCACGGCAAAGGCGATCGACTTTTTCATCGAAGAGGTGGAGCAGTACGTCGTTGAGGAGAACGGTAAGTCCAATATCGTGATGGCGGACGGCGTGAAAAAGATCCAGGCTCACGAATCTTGGAATGTCGACATTTCGATGTTCAAGGGCGGTGAACTGAAATACGTCGTCGATATGCTGTATAATGGCTACTATCTCTACTACGAGAATGCAAGTGAACAGGCATTCCTCGATTACCGCAAGCAGCTTGAGGCTGACGGCTACACCTTCCATCAGGAAAACAAGATCGGCAACAACCTTTACGCGACCTATTACAACTCGAAGGTCATCCTCAACGCGTACTACATCGCATCCGAGAACACGGTGCGCATAGGGGTCGACTCGGCGCGTCAGACCGAGCTCCCGCCCAACGTGGACGAGAGCCCGAACTACGGTCCCGAGGTCACCGAGATGCAGTTCACGATGCACGACTTCGACGGCTCGAAGGGCAACTGGGGCAACCTCTTCATCATGACGCTTGAGGACGGCAGCTTCATCCTCCACGACGGCGGTGCAAACTCGGGCGGTAAGGAGGACGACGAGCTCTGGGAGATGCTGAATTATCTCAACAGACGCGAGGACGGACGGATCGTTATCGCGGCGTATATCCTCTCGCACGGTCATATGGACCACCACAACGGCTTTGACGCACTGATCAACGCGCACTACAAGGATCTGACGCTCGAGCGGATCATCCACAGCGAGCCCGGCGCAACGCAGATCTACAAGTTCTATAAGAACGGTCACTACGCGACGAACGGACTTGAAACGGTCGCCGCAAAGACGGGCGCAACGATGTACAAGGCGCACACGGGTCAGACCTTCCAGATCCGCGGTCTGAAGTTTGAGGTAATGTACACGCCTGAGGACAGCCATCCCTTCCCGATCCAGCAGTACAACAGCATCAGCCTGAACGTCCGCTTCATCTTCGGTGAAGGGGAGAACAGACAGACGATGATGATCACGGGCGACACGCAGGATTCTGCGGCGGCACGTATGGTCTCAATGTATAAGGAGGCACTCGAGTGCACGATGTTCCAGGTCTCCCACCACGGCTCGGGCGGATCGATCGAGTTTTACAAGTACGTAAAGCCGAAGATCGTGCTCTGGCCCTCGACGCAGTCGAAGCTGAACGGTGATCTCAACGGTGCAAACGCCGGAGATAAGTATACCGTAATCAACTACTCACTGCTGAGTCAGCAAAACGTGGTTCTGATCATTGCCGCCGACAAGGGGCATAAAACGATCACTTTGCCGTTGACCGGACTGACCGATGACAGAAAGCAGAATGAGGCGCTCGTCGAGGTGACACCTCGCTTTGACGGAGTAAAATAAGCCCACGGAGCCACCCAAGATCCACCGAGATCGAGGGTGGTTCTTTGCTTTCGTGCAAAGTGACGAAATGTAGAAAGAATGCTTCCGCACTCTTGACAATTCGGAGAAAATATGGTAAAATAAATCGGCTAGGGCGATTTCTGCCTTCCTTTGCTGTGCAAGCGTGACGGAGGGCACGAGTCTGCTGTTAAAACGAAACCTCAAAAGGAGAAAACAAATGAGAAAATTACTTGGAACCCGTATCCTCGTAGTGCTTCTTTGCCTCGTGCTCGCGGTCGCTGCCTTCGCGGCTTGTGACAAGGGCTCGGGCGGAGACGAAACGACCGAGGGCGGTGGAGCGGCTGTTGAGAAGATCACGGTATCGAA
>JAZSIN010000069.1:0-4444 GCA_045533845.1 Eubacteriales bacterium
AAAACGAAAAAATCTCCCGTTTTCTTACGCGAGCGCGTCGCTTCCGAGGATCAGATCGACCGAAACGGTCTTCCCGTCCCGCTTGACCGTAAGGCGGACGGTCGCGCCGGGGGCGTAGTCCTCGATCGCGCGGAGGAGTCCGTCGATATCGGAAAGCGCTTTTCCGTTCACCGCCGTGATGACGTCTCCGACGAGAAGCTTCCTTGACGCGTCAAAGCGGTCGGAGGTAAAGTCCTTTACGACAATCCCGCCAAGAGTCACGTCGTACTGTCCCGTGATTCCGAGCCTCGACGCGGGGATCGTGAACGCCGAGCGGTCGGGCGCTTTTCCGACACGGAGATCCTCCGCGATCGATACTGCCGCCTCTGAGGGGATCGCGAGTCCCATACCGTCCGCGTAGTACGCCGTTCCGTTATCGTAAAAGACGGTCTTGTTCGAAACGATCCCAACGACCTCGCCCTTACGGTCGAGGAGTGCTCCGCCCGAGTTTCCGGGATTGACGCTCGCGTCGGTCTGCACCATCAGAAGGGTATGCTGAAGCCGCCCTGTGTTGTCATAGATCTTGACCGCACGGCGCACCGAGGAAACGATCCCACGCGACACCGACTCCGAGAACGAGATCCCTGTCGGCGTCCCGATCGTCATCACGGTCTCTCCGACGAGCAGATCCTCCGAGGCGCCAAACGTGGCGGGCGTCAGGTTCTCCGCCTCGATCTTCAGAAGCGCGAGGTCGGACTGCTCATCCTTCCCCACAACGGTCGCCGCGTATTCCGCGCCGCCGTAAAGTCGGACGCGTACGGAAGACGCGCCGCTCACAACGTGACAATTCGTAAGGATCAGACCGTCCTTCGAATAAACGACGCCCGAGCCGACACCCGAGCCGCCGTTTTCCTTCGACACGAGGATCGAAGCGGTCGACGGAAGCACCCGCGCGACAGCCGCCTCCACGGCAAGCTCCTCCTCGTTGTCGTCGCCTGCGCTGACGTAGACGACGCGCTCGAAAAAGCCTCCGCCGCCCGAACCGCCCTCGTAACGCGCAAGCGCGCGATAGGAGCCTATGGCAAGAAGGATCGCGAGGACGGCGATGAGAAGCGAGAAGACCGCTACGATGATCAGACCCGCATAGAGTCCGTTTCGCCGATTCGTCCGCTTCTGCTCCGCCGTTTCGCGCTCGTGCTGTGTGCGGTGATCCCACTCGAAGGCGTAGGTGGCGGGCTCTGTCTTCTTTTTGTCCTCAGTCAGATCCGCCGCGGGTGCGCTCTCCCTCGGTTCTTCCACACCCGAGATATGAAAGCCGTCCTGCGGCTCTTTTTCCTTTTGTGCTTCCCCGCCCGAAATATCAAAGACGCCGTTCTCCGTCATTTTGACCTCCGTGCTATTTTCCGACGCTTCCCCCTCAGAGGGAACGCGCACTTCGTTCTCGTTTTCCAACATAGCTTCTCCCTTCGTATCGCTGTACCTCGGGTCACCCGATCGGTACAGTATATCCCGTTTTGTATGGCAAGATTCATTGCATCCGCTGCGGCTCGGTAGGCAAGGAGAGCGTTACGGTCACGGATACGCCGTACTCACTTTCGATCCGTATCCTACCGCCATTTGCTTCTGCGACCGTTTTTGCGGAATAGAGTCCGATCCCGCTTCCCACCGCGTTTCCCGCTTCGGTCCTAAAAAAGCGGTCGAACACGTGTGGGAGGTCCTCGTCGGAGATCCCCTCGCATTCGTTTCGGATACGGAGCGTTCCGAATTCCCCGTCCGTCTGAATCGTGATCGAAAGCGCCCCGCCCTCTCTTGAAAACTTCACGGCGTTGTCGACGAGATTCGTGATAACGCGGATCAGTGTCTCGCGGTTCACGAACACCGTGACGCACTCCTCGATGTCCGAAAGCTCGACCGAAAGTCCCTTTCGCTCGATCTCCCGCTCGTAGGAAAGGAGCACCTGCCGCACAGCCTCCGAGAGATCGATGCCCTCCCGGCGAGGCTGCATCCCCCCCGCGCGAAGCCGCTCGAGTATGAGGAGCTCCGAAATGATACCGGACAGGCGCTTCGCCTCCGACGAGATGGTCTCGAGGTACTGCTCCTCCTTCTCCTTCGGAACTGCGCCCGCACGGAGTGCATCGGCATACCCCGCTATGACCGAAAGGGGTGCCTTCAGGTCGTGGATCGCAGATGCGGCAAAAAGGAGCGACTGCTCGACTTCCTCGGGCAGAGACAGCCCGAAGCGGCTCTTATGCTCCACCGATCGAGTTTCCCCTTCGTTCTTTCCCATCACGATCTCCTCTCTCAAAAAAAGTCAAAGATCGGCGCCAACGCGGGCAAACAGCCCTGACATCGACGCCGATCGTAAAAGCTCAACTGTTCAGTAACTCAAATTTGTACCCGACGCCCCAAACCGTCTTGAGCATCCATTTATCCGAAACGCCCGCGAGCTTTTCACGAAGACGCTTGACGTGCACGTCGACCGTACGGGAATCTCCGAGGTAATCGAAGCCCCAAACCTTGTCGAGCAGCTGATCGCGTGTGAACACGCGGTTGTAATTCGATGCAAGGAAGTAAAGCAGCTCGAGCTCCTTCGGAGGAATATCGACCGAGCGCCCGAGAAGCTTAAGCTCGTACTTCTGGAGGCTGATCTCGATGTTGTCGAACTTAATGACCTCGTCGTCCGACTGATTCGTGTGCATCTGATAGCGACGAAGCACCGCCTTGATGCGCGCCGAAAGCTCCTTCAGATCAAAGGGCTTCACCACGTAATCGTCCGCGCCGAGCTCAAGCCCGAGCACCTTGTCGAAAACGTCTCCCTTCGCGGAGATCATGATCACGGGCTTCTGCGACATCTCGCGGATCTCGCGGCAGACCTGACAGCCGTCCTTCTTCGGAAGCATCAGGTCGAGCAGAACGAGATCGGGCTCGTATAATTTAAAATAACTGAGTCCCTCAAGTCCGTCCCCTGCGGTCTTGACCTCATAGCCCTCGTTTTCGAGGACGGTCTTTAAGAGATCACACATATTCGGGTCGTCGTCGATGACCAAGATCTCGGTATCCAGCATATTCTTTTCTCCCTCTCGGAATTTCTGTTTTCACATTATTATAACACATTCTTCACGATTTTGCAAGGGGAATTTTTCAAAATCTCAATATTTTCTTAAAAAGATTCATCAATCATTTTCGAAATGTTTACAGTTTCCCGTTTTTGCATAAAAAAAGCCGTGTGCGGTATACTTCCCATAAATGTGAAATTTCAGCCGAAGGAGCTTTGCCGAATGAATCTCGATAAAAACGCTTATGTCAAATACACGAAGGGACGCGCGCCGAAGTCCCCCACCCTGAAAAACACGCTGCTTGCCTTCCTCGTCGGGGGCTTTATCTGTTCCCTCGGCGAGCTTTTACGCACCCTCTACGAGCGTTATCTGCCGCTTGAAAAAGAGGATGCCGCGACGCTGACCTCTGTGTCGCTCATTTTTATCGCCGTTCTTCTCACCGCCGTCGGACTCTTTGACAAGATTGCCTCGCACGCGGGGGCGGGGACGCTCGTTCCGATCACGGGCTTTGCAAATGCCGTCGCTTCCCCCGCGATCGACAGCCGCTCGGAGGGGCTCGTCATCGGGATCGGTGCAAAGATCTTCACGGTGGCGGGTCCCGTGCTCCTCTACGGCATTCTGTCGGGGGCGATCTACGGCGTCTGTTACTATATCGTCGGTCTTTTTTAAATTGCGCGTCGGGAGGGAGGGTCCGATATGCAGATTCCGATCCTTTTGTTTCTCACGGGGCTTTTTCTCCTCGTGAAGGGTGGCGACCTCTTCGTCGACGGCGCAACAGCACTTGCACTGCGGTCCCGTCTCCCCGAGGTACTGATCGGTGCGACCGTGGTTTCAATCGGCACGACCCTTCCGGAGGTATCGGTCTCTGCGGTGTCGGCGATCGAGGGCGTCGGCTCGATTGCCTACGGCAACACGATCGGCTCGATCGTATGTAACACCGCGCTCGTCGCGGCGGTCACAGTACTGCTCCGCCCTGCGCGGGTCGACAGAAGGGCGCTCCGCATCCCGATCCTCTTCTTTTTTTCGGCACTGACGGTCTATCTCCTCACGGCATACGGTCACCGCCGCTTTTCTCGCGCGACAGGGCTGATCCTCCTCGCTCTCTTCCTTCTTTATCTCGCCGTATCGATCCTCTTTACAAAAAAGGACGCCGCCACGGCAAAAGTGCATGAAGGAAACGTATCTCCCGTGCATTCGACCCCGCGCTCAATTCTTTTCCTCCTTCTCGGCGGCACGCTCATCGCGGTCGGTGCAGATCTTCTCGTTGAAAACGGAGAGCGGATCGCAACGGCTCTCGGCGTCCCCGCATCGGTCGTCGCCCTCCTGTTTATCTCGCTCGGCACTTCTCTTCCCGAGCTCACGACGGCGGTCACCGCACCCGTGAAGGAAGGCGGATCGTAGCCATGTCG
>JAZSIN010000212.1:0-3306 GCA_045533845.1 Eubacteriales bacterium
TCACCCGTCCAGCCGAGACGCTCATCTCTTTGCGGGCAATCGGTCGGAATATCAAGGTAGTTCGACTTCTGTCCCCAGATCACGTTATGGTAGAGCTGATTGATCTTCTCGTTTCCGCATCTGTATCTGCCCGTACGGCGAAGGTCCGAGTTGACCGCGATCGCAGTGAAGCCCGAGAGGTCGACCGTGTCGAAGGGATACTCGTCAAGGCGGATATAGCGGAAGCCCTGGAATGTATAGGTCGGCTTAAAGACGTCGTCACCGCCGCTCGTCACGTACGTGATTTCATTTCGCGCCGTGCGGTAGTTTTCGTTATAAAAATTCCCCTCGGCGTCGAGCACCTCGGCGTGACGGAAGACGATGCGGCTTCCACGCGGTGCGCGGAGCTTCACCTCGACGTAGCCCGTCATGTTCTGCCCGAAATCGATGACGCGCTCTCCCTTCGGTGTCGTGATCAGCGCGATCGGCGCGAGGCGCTCCTGCTCGACGATATCTTCTCCGATCTGCGGGACGAGGCGGGTCTTGAAGGTCGTGAGCCTTGCCCGCCCGAGCTTCTTTTCGGTATGCGTAAGATCAACGGTCTCGCCGTGATAGATCTCTGCAAAGGTGACGGGAGACGAATAGACCTCCCACGTGTCGTCGGTCGCGACGCATACCCTCGTATCGTCCGTATAAGTAATATCAAGCCAGGCAATGACCTTCGCCTCCTTTGAGACGAAGCCGCTTTCCTTCGCGTAGCCCATATATCCGACCGCCCAGCCGCGCGCGAGTCCGAGGGAGATCTCGTTCTTCGCCCGAAGCGCGTCCGTCACGTCGTAGGACTGATACTGAACGCGATTGCGGTAGCTCGTCCAGCCGGGGGTGAGGATGCCCCTTCCGAGGCGGCATCCGTTCAGATACGCCGCGTATACCCCGATCGCCGTCGCAGAAAGCACCGCCTTCTTTACGACCTTCCCCTTTTCGGTCCCGAATTTCTTGCGGTAAACGAATACGCCGTCTCCGACCGAGTATTCGGAGGTGATCCATTTTGCATCCTTTTTCATAGCTAAGTCCATTCCTTTTCGTTTTCAGCGAGGTCGCCTTCGCCTCTCTCCATTATACAATACGGACAGAAAAAAATCAACCCCGTTTTTTCACAAAAACAGGGGTTGATTTCTGATCCTTAAGGGCGTTTAGTCAAGCTCACGCTTGCCCGTATACAGCTCGTAGTATCTGCCCTTCATTTCGAGCAGCTGCTCGTGTGTTCCGCGCTCGATGATCTCGCCCTTTTCGAGCACCATAATGGCGTTCGCGTTCCGGACCGTCGAGAGGCGGTGCGCGATCACGAAGGTCGTGCGGTTCGCCATCAGACGCGCAAGTCCGTGCTCAATGTGGCGCTCGGTACGGGTATCGACCGACGAGGTCGCCTCGTCAAGCACGAGAATGGGCGCCTTCGACACCGCCGCGCGAGCGATGTTCAACAGCTGACGCTGTCCCTGCGAGAGGTTCGCGCCGTCTCCCTCGAGAACGGTATCAAAGCCCTTTTCAAGACGCATGATGAAGGAATACGCCGACGCGGTCTTTGCCGCCGCGATGACCTCCTCGTCGGTCGCGTCGAGACGACCGTAGCGGATGTTCTCCATGACCGTTCCCGTAAAGAGGTGCGTATCCTGCAGCACCATTGCGATGTTTTCACGAAGGAAGGAGCGCTTGATCTTGCGGATATCCACGCCGTCGATCGTGATCGTGCCGTCGTCGATGTCATAGAATCGATTCAGAAGATTCGTGACCGTCGTCTTGCCCGCGCCCGTCGAACCAACGAAGGCGATCTTCTGTCCCGGATGCGCGTACAGCGTGATGTCCTTCAGGATCTGCTTTTCGGGGACGTAGCCGAAGTCAACGTTCGCGAAAACAACGTCACCGCGTATTTCGGTCATTTCGACATAGTCCTCTGCGTCGGGCGTCTCGGGATCAAGATCCATAATGGCAAACACGCGCTCCGCGCCCGCGAGGGCGGCGAAAATCGTTGCCATCTGCTGAGACAGCTGGTTGATCGGCATCGAGAACTGACGCGAGTAGTTCGCAAACACCGTCAGAGCACCGAAGGTAAAGCCCTGCGTGCACATCAGCACGCCGCCGACGCCAACCGTGATGCTGTACGAGATCTGCGAGGTGTTGCCCATGATCGGTCCCATGATACCGCCGTAGAACTGCGCCTTCATCTGCTTGTCGCGCAGGTCGTTGTTCAGCATACCAAACTCCTCGATCGAGGTCTCCTCGTGGTTAAATACCTTAACGACCTTCTGACCCGTAACAGTTTCCTCAATATAGCCATTGACCGCACCGAGTGCCGCCTGCTGACCGCCGTAATACTTGCTCGACGCCCGCGCGATCCATCCGCCGAGGAGGGTGAAGATCGGAATAAAGAGGACCGTGATCATCGTCAGCCAGATGTTCGTGGTAAGCATAAACAGGAAGGTTCCGACGAGGGTGATCGCGCCCGAGACAAGGCTCGTCAAGGAATTATTCATCATCACGTCGATGTTGTCGACGTCGTTTGTAAAGCGGCTCATCGTCTCGCCCGTCGTATTCGAATCGAAATAGCGTACGGGGAGCGTCTGCAGCTTTCGGAAGAGATCGTTCCTTATCCTTTCGGTCGCGCTCTGCGAAACGTGGAGCATCACACGCGCCTGCAGATAGGTGCAGAAAATGCTCGTGAGATAGATGAGTCCGAGGATCAGAAGCGCCGTAACAAGATAGAAGGTAACCTCTCCGACGTGTCCTGCGGAAACGAGGTCACGAATGAAGGGCTTCTCCGACAGAGCTTCGATCATCTCGTCCGCAAAAACGGCAAGCGCGCCCGAGTTTTCGACGGTGGTCTCAACACCCGCGATGCGGTTGATGATCGGATTTAAAAGATACGATCCGCAAAGAGATGCAAGCGTTTGCATCAGCATCAGAAGAAGCACGATGAGGAGTAGCCAACGATATGTCGCAACGTAGCGCCACAATCGTTTGACCGTCCGCCTCGTATTCTTCGGCTTCCCCTTGATCCCGGGCTGATGTCTTCTGCCCGGTCCGCCGCCGGGAGGTCCCATTCCGGGACCGCCTCTCGTCGCCTTGACCTCGCGTGCGTACTGCTTTTGGAGTGCTTCTAAGGTTCTTTTCGCCATTTTTCTCACACTCCCTTCATAGAGATCTCAGTCTCGGCGGCGCGGGATATCGTATCTGCCTGCGACTCGTAGATCTCCTTATATTCGAGATTGCTCATAAGCAGCTCGTCGTGCGTTCCGACGCTCGTAATCTTCCCCTCGTTCATCACGACGA
>JAZSIN010000049.1:0-4713 GCA_045533845.1 Eubacteriales bacterium
GACTTTGTCGAAAACGCAGGACACCACGATGCTGCTCGCAAACAGGATCAACCATCCCACCCCCGAAATGCATCGGCTTTTTGCGGACAGGCTGTACGATATGATTATGGGAGACGTGCAAAGCCTTCAGAAGGAAGAAACGACGATGTTTCGGGAATGAGGCTGACCTTGCAAATGAAGCACCACGCAGGCGGGAGGAGAGCAATCTATGATTTTTGATTCAAAGTGGATCACGTATCAGACAGGTGAATATAAATCGGCTGACGACAAATACGGAAATCCGTCTCCATATTTCAGAAAAGCCTTTGATCTCTCGGGAGAGGTCGAGCGCGCCACGCTTTTTGTCAGTGCGCTCGGGGTCTATAAGGCGTATCTGAACGGAGAAGCGGTGTCAAGCGATTATCTTTCGCCCGGGTGGGTCGATTACCATAAGAAGCTCCCGTTTATGCGCTATGATATCACCGACCGACTGACCGAGAAAAACGCGATAGGCGTGGTTCTCGGAGACGGCTGGGCGGTAGGGCATCTTGGCTCGAATTATGCGTTCAAGCGGTGCGGCTACAGCGACCGTGTTGAATTCACGGCTCTGATCAGGATCGAGTACCGTGACGGCCGTAAGGAGGAGATCAGCACCGATAAGAGCTGGCGCTCTGCGGTCGGAGCCATCAGGCGATCTGATATTTATATGGGCGAATACGTGGACGCAAGACTTGATCTCGGAAGCTTTTCCTCTCCCGACTATGACGACTCGGCGTGGGACCATGCAGAGGTGCCCGCCTTTAAGTTTTCAAGAAATCTGTATCTTGATGAGGTGAAGGTGCCGCCCATCGTTACAAAGCACGTATTCAGACCGAAGCTCGTTTCAAAGAGTGAAAACACGTATCTTTATGACGTTGGGCAGAATATAGCGGGTGTTCTTTCCCTGGTTCTCTGCGGAGAGCGTGGCGGGACGGTGGTTTTGCGCCACGGAGAGCTACTGAAGGACGGTATGCTTTATACGGAGAATCTTCGCAAGGCCGAGGCGACGGATACCTATATTCTCGCAGGGGAAGGGGAAGAGCACTTCCGCCCGCTCTTCACGTATCACGGCTTTCAGTATGCGGAGATCACTGTATCGGGCGACGTGGAGATCTGCGATATTACCGCTGAAGCCATGTATTCCGACCTGCGGCCGACGGGCGCGTTTTCGTGCTCTGATGAAATTGTCAACAGGATATACGAGAACGCCCTTTGGGGTCAGAGGGATAATTTTCTTAACCTTCCCACCGACTGCCCACAGCGCGACGAGCGCCTTGGTTGGACTGCCGACGCGCAGATCTTTGCCGCCAGTGCAATGTGGAATATGGACTGCAAGGTGTTTTATGAAAAATACCTTGCGGATATTCGTGACGCTCAGCTTGGAAACGGTGTGATCCCTGCAGTCGCCCCCGTTCCTCCCGTAGGCAGTTATGCCTATACGGGACGTGACGCGGCGGCAGGATGGTGTGAGGCGATTGCGGAGATCCCCTACGCGCATTTCAGAATGTACGGTGACAAAAGGGTGATACGGGACAATCTCCCTGCTGTGAAAAGGCTTCTTTCCTATTATGAGACCGAAAGCCCCGATGGGATCAGAAGCGGCAAGGGTGCATACGGCGATTGGCTCTCTCTCGGAACACCGTCCGATATATCGGCGGTCTCCACGCTTTATTACGCCAGAGCCGCTTGGCTTGCACAGTGGATGTGCAGTGTGATCGGGGATACCGAGGAGGGGTATTACGCGGCTCTTTATGAGAAGGTAAAGACAGCCTTCAGGGCTCGGTTTATCGACTGTGACGGTAAGATCCTGTCAGACACACAGAGCTTGTACGTGATCGCTTACAAATTTGGCGTGATTGACAAAAGCGAGGTCAAAAAACATCTCGTGCGCAAATTCAGCGAGGACAACGGGAAGCTGACAACGGGCTTCCTCGGGATAAAATTCCTGCTTCCCACCCTCTCGGACATAGGGAGATCGGATATTGCATATTCCTTGCTGATAAGCACAGAGTTTCCTGGGTGGGGGTATTCCGTGATAAACGGAGCTACGACCATTTGGGAGCATTGGGACAGTTATACTGTTGATCGTGGCATACGTGCAGGAATGAACTCCTTCAATCATTACTCCTTCGGCTCGTGCACCGAATGGATGTACGAGTACTGCCTCGGCATTCGTCCCTCCGTGACAGACAGCTTCCGAAGAGTGACCTTCGCCCCTGTGTTTGATGTGAGTGGGATGATCACATCGGCAAATGGACATTACGATACTATCTTCGGCAGGATCTCGGTGCTTTGGACAAAGCACGGCGACTGTTTTGAATATACCGTGAAGGCTCCCGCCGAGATCGAATGTACCTTCGACTTCGGAGAAATGACGGTCGTAAAGGAAAGCCTGGAGAACGGAGCTTACTGCTTCTGTGTAAGAAACGCTTGACAGGGAGCGCAGAAAGCTTGATGTGAAAAAGTTTCCGTGATACGCTTGAAATTCGACAAAAGATGTGTTATAATGACAGTATCCTTCACGATAGGAGTATGATTTTATGGATATGATTGATACGGTAGAGCTTTATAACAAGCGCATTAAGCGCGTTCTCATCACCGAGGACGAGATCCGCGAGGCGGTAAAGCGTGCGGGACAGAAGATCAGCGAGTCGTATGACGGTAGACCGATCCTCCTCGTAAGCATTCTGAAGGGTGCGTTCGTCTTTATGGCAGACCTTTGCCGCGCGATCACCGTACCGTGCGAGATCGGCTTTATGTGTGCGAAGAGCTACTATAAGGGAACAACCTCCTCGGGCGTCGTCAAGATCACGATGGACCTCGAGCAGGATATCAGTAATTACCACGTCATCATCGTTGAGGTCATCATCGTCACGGGAAGAACGCTTCGCGTTATCGTTGAGATGCTGAAGACGAGAAATCCGCTCTCTCTCCGCGTCGTCACCCTGCTCGATAAGCCTGACAGACGGCTCGTGGATTTCGATGCCGATATGACGCTCTTCACGATCCCGGATCTTTTCGTCATCGGCTACGGTCTTGACTGTGCCGAGAGCTACAGAAATCTACCGTACATCGCGGAATACGATGCGTCGGTTTGATCATAAAGAAAACGAGGTAACAGAAATGAAAAAGGGAACGAAAAACATTCTCCGTGTCGTCATCAGTATCGTTTACATCATCTGGGGTATCTTTTCACCCGTTTCCGCGATCAAGGCGATCCTTGCGCTGAATATCGGGGCGATCGCGTCGGCTACAGTCGGCGTTCTGATGCTCCTCGCAGGTATCTTCGGACTTCTCGGTATGAAGAGGGGAAAGTGCCGCGCCTTCGGTATCGTCGTCTTTATTGCGTCGATTGTTGCGGTTGTCCTCGCACTGCCCGCGATCTCGATCCCCTCGATCGTTACGGCTGTGCTTGCATGGCTCTTCATTGTTTGCATCTAATTAAAAGAAAAACGCGTCGGGTGATCTCGGCGCGTTCTTTTTTGAAAAATTTGAAGGAAAAAATTGTATAATACTCTTGCAATTCAAAAAAAACTGTGGTATAATAAGTCCGTATGGGGACAGGCAAGCTCCCACAAATATTATGAAACACAGAAAGGTGTTAAAACAATGGCAACGAATCCTGCTGCAAACAACCCGAAGAACATCGTTGACTGGAATACCATTACGAACTTCGTAATCGATTCCTTCGTCGGCTACGGCATCCCCCGCGAGGATGCGGAGATCTGTGCGGACGTCCTTCTTGAAAGTGACAAGAGAGGCATCGAGTCTCACGGTGTAAACCGCTTTAAGCCCGTATATCTCGACCGTATCAAGGCGGGCATCCAGAACCCCGTCACCAACTTCGAGATCATCAAGGAGACCGAGACCACCGCAGTTGTCGACGGCCACGACGGTATGGGTCAGGTTATCGGCTACAAGTCGATGAAGATGGCGATCGAAAAGGCTAAGAAGTACGGTATGGGTATGGTCGTTGTTCGTAACTCCTGCCACTACGGTATCGCAGGTTACTACACGTCTATGGCGGCTGAGGCAGGCTGTGTTGGTCTGACCGGTACGAACGCACGTCCGACCGTTGCCCCCACCTTCGGTGTTGAGGGTATGTTCGGTCCCAACCCCGAGCCCCTCGGTGTTCCCACCGACGAGCCCTTCGACTTCAACTTCGACGGTGCTACCTCGACCTACCAGAACGGTAAGCTCGAGTACTACGCTCGTATCGGCAAGGACGCTCCCGCAGGCGCACTCGTAAACCTCGAGGGCAATGCATACGAGGGCACCGCTGACGAGGCTCTGAAGGCAATGGCACGCGGCGAGGCTGCTCTCTGCACGCTTGGCGGCCCCGGCGAAGAGGGAGCAGGCTACAAGGGCTACGGCTACGCACTGTTCGTTGAGCTTCTCTCTGCTGCTCTTCAGGGCGGTAGTTACGGCAAGGCTCTTTCGGGCAAGGGCGAGAACGGCGAGAAGGTTCCGTTCCACCTCGGTCATTTCTTCATCGCGATCGACACCGAGCACTTCCTCGGTGAAGCAGCTTGCCGTAAGAATGCAGGCGACATCATCCGCGAGGTTCGCACGGCAAAGAAGGCTCCCGGCGCAGAGCGCATCTACTCGGCAGGCGAGAAGGAGTACGAGGTTCGTCTCGCTCGTGAGTACGGTGTTCCGATCAACGAGTCGGTTCAGAAGGAAATGGAGGCAGTT
>JAZSIN010000183.1:0-9472 GCA_045533845.1 Eubacteriales bacterium
GTTCCCGTGACCGTAAAGGAGGGGGCGTACCTTGCCTCGCTTCACGAGATCATGAAGGAGGATAAGGCGTACTATTCGCTCGTTACCGACGGCACGTATAAGCCAAGCGGAACGAACAGCACCGAGATCGTCGTCGACGAGACTCGCGTCGTCAAAGAGGGAGATATCATCAACGTCGACTATAAGGGTATCCAGAACGGCGTCGCCTTCGAGGGCGGCACGGCAACGAATCAGGACATCACGGTCTTTGAGTCGGGTGCCTATATCGAGGGCTTTGCAAGCGGCTTTATCGGAACGGCTGTGGGCGATAAGTCCTCCTTCAACGTCACCTTCCCCGAGAACTATGGCGCAGAGGCACTCGCAGGCAAGGAGGTCACGTTCGAGTTTACCGTGAACTATATCTACGGATTCGACGAGTTGACCGACGAGATTGCAGAAGATTTGTCGGCGGGTGAATACAAGACTGCAGAGGAATATGAGAACCACCTCCGTTCGAAGGTCGTGCAGGAGGATCTCTGGGTGAAGATTGTCGATAACGCCACCCTCATCGAGTATCCCGAAACCCAGGTCAAGTATTACTATCAGCAGAACCGTTCTTTCTACGAGTACTACGCGAAGCAGTATGCGATGTCGTACGATGAGCTGCTCTCGCGGATGGGCCTCACCGATAACGATCTTCTCCTTGACGCGAAGAAGCTCGTCAACGAGGACCTCGTCCACTACGCCATTCTGAAGGCGGAGAATATCACGATGACGGACGACGAAAAGGCACAGAAGCTCGACGCCTACGTCGCACGTTACGTCGAAAAATTCGGTTACACCGAGAAAGAGGTGCGCGAAAAGCTCCTCGACTCGATCTACGGCGCAATGCTGTACGATAAGCTGCAGGAGACCCTCGTTTCGTGGGCAAGCGTAACGTGGGAATAAGATAAGCCGAGACCTTACAAGAAGGGAGGGGGACTTACAGATGTTCGGATATATCAGGATCGATAAGCCCGAGCTCAAGCTGCGCGAATACGAAGCGTACCGCGCGGTCTACTGCGGACTTTGCCGCTCGATGGGCAAATGCACGGGCTGCAGCTCGCGTATGACGCTCAGCTACGACTTTGCGTTCCTCCTCCTCTTCCGTATGATCCTCACGGAAACAAAACCGGAATTCATATTCGCGCGTTGCCCCGCACACCCGATGAAAAAGAGGATGATGCTCGAAACGAACGCGGAAAGCGAATACGTCTCGTGCGCGGCGGCGATCCTCCTCTTCTATAAATGTAAGGATGACCTCGCAGACGAAAGAGGCAAAAAGCGCTTCCTTGCGAGGACCCTTCTTCCGTCTGCCCGTCGGATGCGAAAAAGGGCGCTGAAGCGGCTTCCCGCACTCCACGCGCTCGACGAAGCAGTCGCGGGTTCGATGGCGCGGATCGCGGACGCCGAACGGACGGGCGAGCCGTCGATCGACCTCTACGCTTCCTTGTCGGGTGAAATGTTGTCGGAGATCTTTTCGTTCGGGCTCGACACGGAAAAGAAACGGATCGCGCAGTCGGTCGGACGGCACACGGGAAAGTGGATCTACCTCCTCGACGCCTACGACGACCTCGACGAGGACAGGCGGCTCGGAAGATTCAACCCCTACCTTACCGTATGGGGAAGCGAGCGGGATGAAGGATCAGAGGAGAAACGACGGGAAACGGTGCGTATTGCGCTTCTTTCCGAGCTCAGAGACGCGGAAAACGCAATCGATCTTATGGATCTTGACAGCTATGGGGATTTCTCCGGGGTCCTTCGGAATATACTGTATCTGGGTATGCCGAAGACCGCGGAATCGGTCCTCAAGGGAGAAAAAACGAGGGGCAAGAGAAAGAACGTCCCCGATGGAAAGGAAAAGCGAACATGAGCGAAAAGGACCCCTATCAGGTGCTCGGCGTGTCGCCGAACGCCTCGGACGAGGAGATAAAGAAGGCCTATCGCAAGCTCGTACGGAAGTACCATCCCGATAAATATCAGGATAGTGACTTAAAGGACCTCGCCTCCGATAAGATGAAGGAGGTCAACGCGGCGTACGAGGAGATCGAAAAGATGCGCGCCGCAGGACAGACGGGCGGGCAGAATACCTACAACGGATATAACGCCTACAGTGGAGGACAGCAGTATTCCACCTATTCGGCAAACCCGCGCTACGCGGAGATTCGCCACCTTTTGAACGCGGGAAACGTCGCACTTGCAGAGCAAAAGCTGATGGAGATCGACATGGGCGACCGCGGTGCGGAGTGGCAGTTCCTGATGGGCTGGGTTATGCTTCGTAAGGGCGCGTATATGGATGCGCAAGGATACTTCGACCGCGCGTGCGCGATGGACCCCCGCAATATGGAATATCAGAACGCCCGCGACTCGCTCCGCAGAAGAGCGAACGGCTACGGCGCGGGCTACCGTACGACGAATCAAAGCGAATGCAGCGGCTGTGACGTCTGTCAGACGCTCCTTTGCGCCGATTGCTGCTGTGAATGTATGGGCGGCGACCTCATTCGCTGCTGCTGATCTATTGACCCGAACGGAGGGGAGGGAAGCACGATGCAAAAAAGCAGAAAACGAACGCGGCGACTTGCGATCTCGGCGATCCTGTCGGCGCTCGGCGTGGTCATCCTCTATCTCGGCGCACTCATCGAGGTGCTCGACCTTTCGGTGGCGGTGATCGCCTCCTTCCTGTGCGTCCTTGCGGTGCTCGAGATGGGCGGCGCGTGGCCGTGGCTCATCTATGCGGTGACGTCGATCCTTTCGCTCGTCCTCCTGCCCCTTAAGACGGCGGCGATCGTCTTCGTGGTCTTTGCGGGATATTATCCTATCGTGAAGGCGTATTACGAACGGCTTTCGCGTGTCCTCTCGTGGGTGTTAAAGCTCGTCCACTTCGGCGTGGCGTTGACCGTCCTGGTCCTCGTTTCGCGCTTCCTTTTACCGGACCCGATCACGGAAAAGCCCCTGTTCCTCGTCGTGATCTACCTCGTCGGCACCTTCGTGTTCGTCCTTTACGACGTGGCGCTCACGCGCGTGATCTCGCTGTATCTCTTTAAGCTGAGGGATCGCCTTCGCATCAAGGGATGGTGACGCGTAATGGAAAAAAAGTTCCTGAACCGCGCCTACGTCGAGATCGGAAACGTCTGTAATCTCGCGTGCTCCTTTTGCCCGGGAACGCGCCGCGCGCCGAGGCAGATGGAGGTGTCCGAATTCAGATCGGTCGCTTCGGCTCTCGCGCCCTACGTGCGCTACCTCTATTTTCACGTGATGGGCGAGCCCCTTCTGCATCCCCACCTCGACGAATTTCTGTCGATCGCAGGGGAATACGGCTTCCGCGTCTGCATCACGACGAACGGTACGCTGCTCGCGGAAGCGGCGGACGTCCTGTGCGCCCACGCGGACGTGCTCCATAAGGTCAGCGTCTCTCTCCACAGCGCGGAGGGGAACGGGGAGCGCATCGGCAACAGCTACCTCGCTTCGGCGGTCGATTTCGCGCGACGCGCCGCAGACGTGGGGATCTATACCGTCTTCCGCCTTTGGAATCTCGATACCGAAGACCGGAAGGGCGAAAACCGTGAGAACGAACGAATCGAGGAAAGCCTCCACCGCGCGTTTCCTAAGGAATGGACTCGTCGCCCGAACGGCTATCGCCTCGCGCGGAATATCTTTCTCGAGTATGCGGGGATCTTCACGTGGCCGACGGAAAGTGACGCCGAGGAGAGAGACGACGGCTACTGCCACGGACTGCTCGACCAGATCGCGGTGCTCGCGGACGGAACGGTCACGCCGTGCTGCCTCGACTCGGAAGGCGAGATCGCGCTCGGGAATTTGCTGTGCACCCCCCTCGGAGAGATCCTCGCATCCCCTCGCTCAGAACGGATGCGCGCGGGATTAAAGAAGGGTTGCTTCGTTGAGCCCCTGTGCAAAAAATGCACCTACGCGAGACGGTTTAAGCAATGAACGTAAAGAAAAATCACGCCGTTTCTCTGTTGTTCTTAACGGAGAGATCGCCGTAACGAAAAGATTCCACAGACCGGTCAAACGGTTTGTGGAATCTTTGTCTATATAGGCAGAAGGATTGATTGCTTGGTTTGCATCCTTCCGTAGGGGAGACGACCTCGGCGGTCCATTCTCGGCGGCAGAGCCCCCATTTAAAGCCCCGGGATAAACAGCCGCGCGGTCTCGAAATAGAGGGTGAGGGAGAGGGTGTCGACGATCGTCGTGATGAAGGGCGAGGCAATGACGGCGGGATCGAAGCCGAGGCGCTTTATCCCAAGTGGAAGCATCGCGCCGATGACCTTCGACAGAAGCGCGGTGAAGAAAAGTGTCACCGCAACGACCGTGGGCACGACCCGCGCCTCCTCTTCGGTGATGGTGCAGAGGATCAGAAAATCGACGAGAAGGACCTTCAAAAAGGCGGCAAGCGCGAGGACAGAGGCAGAGAGAAACGCCACCGTAGCCTCCTTTTTCAGTACGCGAAGCCCGTCCCCCCGCCCGATCTCTCCGAGCGAGAGCGCACGGATCACCGTGACGGCGGCTTGATTGCCCGCGTTTCCGCCTGTGTCCATCAGCATCGGAATGAACGCAGTGAGGTAGACCGAAACGCTGAGCGCATCCTCGAAGGCAGATATGACCACCCCCGTGAAGGTCGCGGAGACCATAAGGAAAAGAAGCCACGGGATCCTTGACAGAAAAATTTTGACTGTTGGAGCAGCGAGATAGCCCTGTTCACTTTTTTTCGTATCCTTTTCAGTTTTCGTTTTCGCCACCTCCGATCCTGCTGTCCGGGGTGAATGCAAAGAAAAGCACCGCCGCGGAGCGCTGAGATGCGTTCTCCTTCGGCGATGCCTCGTAACGTATAGACTGTAAGGATCAGATAAAGGGCGGGCGTTCGGTGAGAAATTCCGCGAGCATATCGGAAAGCATCTCCGTGTCGCCCTCCTGACCGTCTCGCGACCACTGCATAAAGAGACCGTAAAATGCACCTGCGGAGAGGGCGACGGTCGCCGCTTCTCTTTGGTCCTTCGGCGGGAAGAACGAGAGGAGGTTCTTTGTCACGTTCTCGAGGAGCAGGTCACCGAGTCCCGCCTTTGAAAGTCCGAGCCCGAGGTTATAGCCGTATGTGGTCGCGTCCGTTACCAGTCGCTTGAAAAGGAGAACCATGTACTCCGTCGTGTTTTTCGGGACGGGAAGATAGTCGTTCAGCGGGTGGACGATCGTCTCGCTGACCTCGTCGAGGTACTGCGTAAGGATCTCCTCCTTCGCCGTGTAATTTCTGTAATATGCCATACGGGACACGCCTGCCGCCGAGGTGATGTCCGTGATGCTGATCGAGGAATAGGGAACGTCCTGCATCAGCGTAACGTACGCCTTCAGGAGATATTCTCTTGAGAGCTGGTTGGATTTGTTTTTCCGTGCCATTCCGTTTCGTTCCTTTCTGTAAGAGCGTAGGTAAAACTGTCTTTTGGGGGGCGCGCAAGCGCAGCCTTCGAGTAGTCTACCACATTTGGGCTCAAAAGTCAAGCGGAAAAACGAAAAAATTTCGCGTTTTTTTGACAAAATAAATGACGTCGGCTCCGGGGGCTCACCCCTTCTTTTTTTTGACCACGACGACGCTCTTTTCTCCGTCCGAAAGCATCAGAAAAACGTCGGAAAGACGGCATTTTTCCTTTTTCAGTGCGGCTTCGATCACCTTTTTTCCGTTCGGTGTCTCTCTTACACCGTGTCGGTCGATCCGTCCGTTTGAAACGAGGATGCGCGAGACCGTGGGGGCGTTCACGGCTACCCCGAGCGCGTCTGCACTCGGCGGAGACGCGCCCGCGCGGCGAAGCACCGAGATCTGCCCGTTTGACTCAAGGATCGCGAGCTCGACCTCCCCGATATCCGAGACCTCCTTTTGTCTGAGCGCCGAGATCAGCTCCTCAGGGGAGACCCGCGCCCGCCGCAGCTCCTTTTCGAGCGGAACGCCGCGACGGACGAGCACGGTCGGACGGGAGGAGAAGAGGTGCTTCAAAGCAGGGAAACGCACGAGGAGGAGAGAGGCAAGGACCTCAAGGAGCAGGAGCGTCACGATCGGCAGAAAGGCGCGAAGGAGGGGGTAATCGGGATTTTCGATCGGCAGAACGGCGATTTCCGAAACGAGCAGAGTCGTGACGAGCTCAGAGATCTCAAGCTCGCCGAGCTGTCGCTTTCCGAGCAGTCGGAGAGTCGTGATGAGAGCTGCGTACACGATCAGCGTGCGGATAAAAACGGTCAGCATCGTGTCCCTCCTTCCGTTTCCCTAAAACGCTTTTTTCATAGTATCTCTCGCACGCGTTTTTTTGATGAAAGGCATTTTTTGGAGCGAATGGGCATAGAGTGGTAGAGAAGCTGCCGCCTCACGAAAGAAAAAGAGACGGACAAGAAACGGAGCAACTATGTATAAACGAAAAGAATGCATCGCGATGCTGCTTGCGGGCGGACAAGGCAGTCGGCTCTCGGCACTCACAAGGCACAATGCGAAGCCCGCTGTCCCCTTCGGCGGGAAATACCGCATCATTGATTTTACGCTTTCCAACTGCGTGAATTCGGGCATCGACACGGTCGGCGTCCTCACACAGTATCAGCCCCTCGTCCTGTCCGATTATATCGGAAACGGACTGCCGTGGGATCTCGACCGCAACGCGGGCGGCGTCAAGATCCTGCCGCCCTATCAGGGGGCAAATTCGATGGATTGGTACTCGGGAACGGCGAATGCGATCTATCAGAACCTCGCCTTCATCGATCGCTACGAGCCCGAGTACGTCCTCGTGCTGTCCGGCGATCACGTTTATAAAATGGATTACAGACGGATGCTCGAGTACCATAAGGAAAAGGGCGCGGCGTGTACCATAGCGGTGATCGACGTACCGATCAGGGAAGCGAGCCGTTTTGGGATCATGACGACGGATGACAGAGGCAGGATCTGCCGCTTCGAGGAAAAGCCAAAAGAGCCCGATTCGACGAAGGCGTCGATGGGGATCTACGTATTCAGCCGCGAGATCCTTCGAAAATACCTCACCGCCGACGAACGGGACACGGCGTCGGCGCACGACTTCGGAAGGAACGTGATCCCCGCGATGCTTTCTGCGGGTGAACCGATGTACGCCTACTCCTTCGAGGGGTATTGGAAGGACGTCGGGACGGTCTCGTCGCTGTGGGAAGCGAATATGGATCTCCTCGGGGATGCACCCGCGCTTTCGATGCGGGATGAGAAATGGCGGATCTATTCGCGCCACGACGCCGCGTCTCCCGCGTTCGTCGGAGAGGACGCACAGGTCAAGAATTCGTGCGTCACCGAGGGGTGTGAGATCCTCGGCACCGTACGGGATTCGGTGCTCGGGCTCGGCGTCCGAGTCGAAAGGGGCGCTACGGTCGAAAACAGCGTCCTCGGGAGCGGTGTCACGGTCAAAACGGGGGCGACCGTACGGTACGCGATCCTCGACGAGGGCGTGACGGTCGGGGAAAACGTAGCGGTTGGAGCGGAAAACGGAGGGGAGGATACAGTCATCGTTCTCTCGGGAGAAAACGAATGGAGGGAGATATAAAATGACAGCGGCAGGACTTATTTTTACGAATATCCACGACGATTCGCTCCGCGAAATGACCGCGCGGCGCGCAATGGCGAGCGTCCCATTCGGCGGGCGCTACCGCCTCGTCGATTTTCCGCTTTCGTGTATGGTGAATGCCGACGTGGTGAAGATCGGCGTCGTCACCCACGATAACTATCAATCCCTCCTCAGTCACCTCGGCTCGGGGAAGGATTGGGATCTTGCGCGCCGCTCGGGCGGGATCAGGATCCTTCCGCCCCTCGTCTCCGCCTACCATAATTCGGTCGCCGGGCGGGTGTATTCGACTCGGCTTGAGGCGCTGATGGGCGTCACCGATTTCATCGAAAAATGCACCGAGGACGTCGTCGTTTTGTCGGACGCCAACGCGGTCTTCAATATGGATTTCCGACGGATCATCGAGGCACACGGAAGAAGCGGTGCAGAGATGACCTTCGTCACGAAAAGGATGCCCGCGTCACGCTGTCCCGTCGGGAGAGACGTCAAGGTGATGACGGCGGACGACGGCGGTCGCCTCGTCGATCTGAAGGAATTCGATCCTTTTGACCACGTGGGCGAGATCCCGGTCTACACGAACGTGACGGTCGCGAGTCGAGACTACCTCCTCAGGGTGATACGGGACGCGATCGCGCGAAGCTATAAGAGCTATTTTTCGGACGTCGTAAAGAACAGGATGCGCGAGGACTATTTCGCGGTCTATCCCTACGACGGCTACTACGATATGATCGTGTCGCTCGCGGGGTACTACAGGGCAAGTATGGAGCTTCTCGACACGGACGTGCGGCGTGCGCTTCTCGGTAACGGCACGCTGCCGATCTATACGAAGGTCAGAAATTCCGCCCCCACGGTCTTTACGGAACACGCCGACGTGCGGGGTTCACTCATAGCCGACGGATGCCTCATTGAGGGGCGCGTGGAGAATTCGATCCTTTTTCGCGGCGTTCACGTTGCGCGCGGGGCTGTCGTGAAGGATTCGATCCTCCTGCAGGATACTGCGGTCGGGGAGAACGCGTGGATCTCTTGTACGGTCGCCGACAAGGACGTCGTCCTCCGCGAGGGAAGACACCTTTCGGGAGACGCGGTACAGCCTTATTACATCGAAAAAAGAAGGACGATCTGACCACGGTCGTCCGAATGAAAGGAAGAAGGGGAAATACTATGGATCAAGGAACGGAACGTAAGGAACGGGAAAGGGAAGCAGGGAAGCGGATCCTTTATGCCGCGTCGGAGGTGATGCCCTTTGCGGCAACGGGAGGACTCGGGGACGTCCTCGGATCGCTGCCCGAAGCGGTCGCCGAGAGAGGAGGATACGACGTTCGCGTCGTTTTACCCCTCCACAGCACAATTTCCGAGGAGTATAGACGAACGATGCGGGAGGAGTACGCGGGTGAGATCTCTCTCTCGTGGCGACGCCAACCCGTACGGATAAAAAGCCTCCGAAGGGGACGCGTCACCTATTACTTCGTCGAAAACAAATACTATTTCGACCGTCCCGCGCTCTACGGCTATGCGGATGACGGCGAGCGGTACGCCTTCTTTTCTCTTGCGGTGCTCTCTCTCATCGGACGGGTCGGCTTTTACCCCGACGTCCTGCATCTCCACGATTGGCAAACGGCGGCTACAGCGGTCTATCTTAAGACGGCGTTCGGGGAAGACCCGCGTTACCGAGGCATAAAAACCGTTTTCACGATCCATAATATCCTCTATCAGGGGAAAATGGATCACGCCTTCCGTGCGGACGTCCTCGGTCTCCCCGAGACGGTCAGCCCTATCCTCGACTACGACGGCAGGATCAATCTCCTGAAGGCGGCGGTCGAGCTTTCGGACCGCGTCACAACGGTCAGCCCGCGCTATGCGAGGGAGATCACCGAGGAGCAGTA
>JAZSIN010000300.1:0-4701 GCA_045533845.1 Eubacteriales bacterium
TCATTCGGTGGGCGAAGGGGAGTAAGATTACTTGACGTAGTCAAGAATGTCAAGGCCGAGCATCGGCATGAGTCTCGTAAGAAGGACGCGGTAACGCATGTAAGCGTGGTAGCGGAGTGCCCCGGCGAGAAGCTCCTCGGATACGTGGACCTCCTCGATCGTGGTAGCTGCGCCTGCCGCCTTCATCTTTGCCAGCAGGACGTCGTCCTCGGGGAGGTACTTCCAGATGATCTCACGGATCTCCTGCCATTTCTCCTTCAGAACGGCGGGATCGACCTTCTCGGTGATGGTGGGCGTGTTCAGCTTCTTGATATCGCCGTGAAGCTGAGGATCGTAGTGTGCGAGGATTTCCTCGAGAACGAAGGGATCCTTGACGGGATCGACCGCTGTAACGGTGTCTGCGAGCTTGCGGTACGCCTTGTTGATGAGGACGGTCGCAACACCGACCTTCTTGCCGTGGTATTCGGGCCAGATGCCGCGAACGACCTTGTAGCACTCGAGGTAGTGGGAAACGACGTGCTCAGCGCCCGATGCGGGACGGGAGCAGCCTGCGAGCTTCATCGCAAGACCCGAGAGAACGAGAGCTTCCATAACTGCGCCTGCAGCCTCTTCGCTGTTTGCGGTGATCTGCTCTGCGAGGCTGAAGCACTTGTCGGTCGCTTCAAGGGTGAGGTTGGCGATCGCTTCGCAGAAGTACTCGCCCGTGAGGACGTTCGAGATCTTCCAGTCGACGATGCCGATGTACTTTGCGACCATATCGCCAAAGCCCGAGGACTTCAGCTCTGCGGGGGATTCTGCAAGGATGCGGGTGTCCGCGAGGATAACGTGGGGCTGTTCTACGAAGAAGGATGCCTTGAAGTTGTTCTCGAGGATCGGTGCCGTATCGGATGCGAAGCCGTCCATCGAGGGCGCGGTTGCGAAGATGCAGAATTTCTTCTTCTGATTGAAGGATGCAACGCGGCAGATGTCGTTCAGCGAGCCCGTGCCGACCGAGATCAGACCGTCTACGTCGAGGAGGAGCGCCTCGATCTCTTTGACCTGCTCGATGCGCGCATACTTCATGTTCTCATAGATGAGCTTCTTTACGTGGAAGCCTGCCGCGTCGAGGGATTCGAGAATTCCGTCGGAAACGCCGAGGGTCGTGTTGTCTGCAACGAGGAGGACGTTCTTCGGGAAATTCGCATTTGCGAGGATTTCGTCCGTACGCTCGGTCACGCCGTGGCCGATCTCAACGACCTCAGTCGCGAAGGTGTGCTTTTTGCCGCAGGGGCAGTTTTCGAGATTTTTCAGAATTTTGGTAAGATCCATCTTTCTGTTCGTTCCTTTCGGGGATTAAGATTTTCAACTTACATTATACAACGCGCGAGGGGAGTTGTCAAGGCAATTCGGGAAATTTATACGCGCGGGACGCGTGAAAGCCACTCTTTTACGATCTCTTTTTCCGAGAACGGGCGGTTTTCACCGTTGATGAGCTGATAGGTTTCGTGTCCCTTGCCTGCGAGAAGGAGGATGTCTCCCTTTTCTGCGATCGAGAGCCCGTAGTGGATCGCCTCTCTACGGTCGGGGATCATAACGTGCGGACAGTCCGTGACGAAGCCGTCCTCGATGTCTCTGAGGATCTCTTCGGGGGGCTCAAGGTTCGGGTTGTCCGACGTCAGAATACAGAAGTCTGAAAGCGTTGAGGCGACCGCTCCCATCGGTGCGCGGCGCTCCTTCGTTCGTCCGCCGACCGATCCGAAGAGGACGATCAGGCGTCCCTCGGTGTAGTCTCGGAGGGTCTCGAGGATCGCGCGGAGACTCGCTTCATTGTGTGCGTAGTCGATGAGGATACGTGCGCCGCACTCGTTTTCGACCGCCTCGCACCTGCCAGCGATCGAAATGTCGCTGAGGAGGGGGACGGAGCGTTCGAGCGGTACGCCGAACCCCTCTGCGAGAAGGAGGGCAGAGAGCGCATTCTGGACGTTACACGCTCCGGGGAGAGGAAGAAAGGCGGGGAGCGATCCCGTTCGATCGCCCGCCCTGTGGACCGTGAAGGAGACACCGGGCGCTCCGCTCTCCGAAAACGACGGCGTTACGTCCGTCGCCCAAAGCGTGGGCGAGGGAAGGGGACGTTCGGGGGCAGACGATGGTGGCTCTATGGAAAAGGTCACCGTTTTCCGCCCGTCTTCGGGTAAAAACGCGGAGGCGTAGGGATCGTCGCGGTTTAAGATCGCACGCTTCGACGTGTAACGCGTGAAGAGCAGACGCTTCGTGCTTTTATAGTGCTCGAAATCGGGGTGCTCGTTCCCGCCGACGTGGTCGAGCGAGAGATTCGTGAAGACGGTCTCGGTAAATTCGACTCCGTACGTGCGGTGCTGCATCAGCGCCTGTGAGGAAACCTCCATCACGACGGCACGAATGCCTGCGTCCGCCATTTCGCGGAGAACGCGCTGAAGCACCGTGCTTTCGGGGGTCGTATTCGGGCTCTCGTACGAGACGTCCGCGTAGCGGATGCCGTTCGTGCCGATATAGCCCATTTCGACCCCCGCGCCCGTGAGGATCGCCTCGGTGATGCACGCGGTCGTGGTCTTTCCCTTCGTTCCCGTTATGCCGATCACGCGGAGCTCTCTCGACGGATGACCATAAAAGGATGCGGAGAGGCGGGCAAGTGCCATGCGCGTATCGGGATAGACGAGACGGAGCGCGTCCCTTGGGAGGTCGCATTCGTGGGCGACGGCGAAAACGCGACAGCCCGCATCATACGCCGCTCTAACGAAGGCGTGTCCGTCGAACGCCGCGCCCTTGATCGCGACGAACAGCGCATGCGCGCCGTATTTCACAACCTCGCGTGAGTCGGAAACGACCGCGTGGATGGGGACTGCGCCCGGGATGCTCCCAAGCGCTTCTTCGGGCGGGGCGTCCGCGAGCAGGGTATTGAGGTCTACGGTTCGGTACGTCAGCACGGCGGGACGCTCCTTTCTTCTTTTTCTTTTCGGGAAAGATAACAAAACGGCGGGATCTCATCGAGACGGTCGGGGCCCGACAGAAAGCAGTGGGGCTCGAGAAGCGAACGGAGTGCGGGATCCTGAAGGAACAGCCCGTCCGTAGAGCAATCGATCAGGACGGGGAGGGCGGAGGAGTCGAGTCCCGCGAAAAAACGGACGGCGAGGTCCGCGAGAAGGCTTGGAGAAGCGCACGTCGTCGGGATCACCGTGAGACAGAGGCGCGAGAGGAGCGGGACACGTCCGCCTTCGGGGAGGAGGGCGTAGGAACGGACACGGTAGGTGCGGAACAGACGAAATGCCGTTTTCCGTACCGTTCTTTCACTTCCGAAAAGGAGCGGAATGCAGGATTCGCTTATCGTTTTCTTAGTCGGGGGACGGTCAGACTTTTTCATCGGCATACGGCGCTCCTCCTTGTTCGTTTTGATACCCTCAGTATAACACAAAGACGAGAAAAAAGAAAGGACTTTTCACGAATTTTTTCGCTTTCTATTGCAATTCCCGTGAAAATAGATTATACTGTTACCGTAACGCTTCGGTAGGGAGGAATATGACGGTGAAACGGGAAACGGTGTCGAGGTTCTTCAGAGATCAGCCGACGGTCGAATGCGACCGTCTCATTCTCAGGCGCATTGCGCGGACGGACGCCGCGGATATGTATGCATACGCGCGTGACGCGCGGGTGACCCGCTATCTCACGTGGGACCCGCACCCCTCGCTTTCTTATACCGAGGAGTACCTCGCCTATCTTGAAACGAGAACGGCGATTGGCGACTTTTTCGATTGGGCGGTGATCGAGCGTGCGACGGGACGTATGGTCGGAACGTGCGGCTTCACCCGCTTTCGCTATGAGGACGATTGCGGCGAGATCGGCTACGTCCTGAGTCCCGACGTATGGGGGAAGGGCTACGCCGTCGAGGCGCTTCGTGCGCTTCTCGATCTCGGCTTTGGGACGCTCGGGCTCGCGCGCATCGAGGCGAGGATCATCGAGGGGAACGCGCAGTCCTTCCGCGTTGCGGAGAAGCTCGGTATGCGTTTCGAGGGCTATCTGCGGAACGGAATGCGCATCAAGGGTGTGCTGCGCACGATCGGGATCTGCTCGATCCTTCGGGAAGAGGCGACCGCGCGGTGCGGGGATTGAGTGGGTCATTTCGCGCCAAGGTCTGTTTTTTTGTTGAAAAATCCGTGAGAGGGTGCGAAGACGCTTGACAGATATGTAAAAATGTGCTATAATGAACGGTAAGAGCACGCCTTCTTTCGTAGAAAGAAGCGCGTGAATTCAGAGCGAAACGGAGAAAATCTATGAAAAGACGAATTGGAATCCGAATTCTCGTCCTTCTCCTTTGCCTTACGGTCGCGGTCGCGGCATTCGTGGCTTGTGACAAGGGCTCGGGCGGAGACGAAACGACCGAGGGCGGCGGAGACGAAACGACCGAGGGCGGCGGAGCGAACGTCGAACAGATCTCGGTAGCGAATGCGGTCATTTTGACTCCTGCGGCAGCAAACGATTTTGTCGGCGAGGCGGCGACGATCCTCGTCAATGCGATCAAGCAGTACACGGGTGCCGACGCAGTCCTGAAGACCGACGCCGAGGCGGAAAACAACGAGATCATCGAAATCCTGATCGGATCGACGAGCCGCGCACAGTCTCTGTCTGCACTTTCGGCGCTGAACGGTCAGAACGGCTACGTCGTGAAGAAGGACGGCAAAGTCGGAGGCC
>JAZSIN010000107.1:0-1518 GCA_045533845.1 Eubacteriales bacterium
CTCACTCTCGTAGAAGGTGAAGTAGCCGGGCGATGCCATACGGAAGATGGAGGAGGACGCGCCGACGTATTTAATCTCGAAATTGAAGGTATCAAACTTATAGGTGTCCCAATATGCGATATCGATGTAGTAAGGAGTTCCCGCTTCGAGGTAGACGACCATCGAGCAGTTGACGATATCGTTATAGAGACGCTCGTCGTTCACGTACTCGTAGTAGAGCTCGCCGCTTCTGAGGAAGATCCACGCCTCGACCGAGTCCATCATATCCTCGGAATCGATCAGGGAGCTGATGCGGTAAACGCCCGACTGCTGCGGGATGAATTCGTACCACAGACCGCGCGGCATAATGATGCGGTTATAGGTTACGGTATTCTGATCTCCGAGCTGCGCCTTATAGGCAGAATGCCACCAGAGGCCCTTTGTCGGGTCCTCGAGCTGCTTTCCGTCCGTGCCGTACGCGTCATAATAGGAGCACATCTGTAGCCACTCATTTTCGCTACCCTCAAGACCGACCGCTTCCACAACCATTTCGAGAAATTCTCTCAGTTCAGTTGTAACAGGCGTGAAGGAGTAGATCTCGGAATTCGACGCATAGGAGCAGTAGTTCACGATCTTATCGTAGAAGTCCGCGCTTACTGCGCCGCTGTACGCGATCGACCAGACCGTGTCGTTGCTGAAGAGCGTAGAGGTCATCAGATCGGCAAGAAGGAGGGGACCGTCCGCCGTTCCGACGTGATAGTAGCCGTCGGTCTCGTTAAACACAACGGTGACGTAGTTCTCGTATCCAAAGCCATCTGCCTTCAGCTTCGACGCCGCGGTACGCGGGATATAGGTAGGCTGATCGATGTCCTTGATCTCCTCAATGCGGAGGTTCTTCACATAGACGGTATCGTCCGCCACGTTCGTCGACTGATCCTTGAGGTAGCAGAGGGAAAGCTCGTATTCGCCGTCCTCGAGCGCCACGAAGGGATAGCAGGTCTCCCACTTTTCGCTGACGCCCGAGATCTGATAGATGTCGTTGCGGTCAACGAGGAGGTAGAGGATGTCACCGTTGCGCTCGGTCGACGAGAAGTAGTCAAGCGCGATAACATCGCCTGCCTTCAGGTTCAGCTTCGCGTAAAGAATCGAGTAAGAGCCGGTCTGGTTCTTATTCGCGGGGTAGATGCAGGTCACGCCGTCCTTTTCGCCAATCTTGAAGGGCCAGGAATACTCGTCGTCCTTTTCGCCGAAATAGGTGATGTCGAGATCGGTCGTGCCAAGTGCCGCAGAGAGCTCATCGCTCGACGGCATCGGCTCCTCGGGCTTCTCCTGCGGGATCAGCTCGTCGATGCTCTTGTAGAGCTTCTGCGTGTAGTTCTCGCCGATGAAGCACTGGAACATCTTGTCAAACGCCTCCTCGGAGGGGAGCGCGCCTGCGTGGATGAAGCTCACGACGCCGTAGCGGTCGACGACAACAGACGTCGGATAGCCCGTCGTGCCGAAGGCGCCGAAGAGCGCGTTTTCAGCGGATGCGAGCGG
>JAZSIN010000170.1:0-2631 GCA_045533845.1 Eubacteriales bacterium
TATCTCCTGCGGTCTTATCACCGCTGAGGACGGAAGCTGGGATACTATGATCGATATTCAGGGCCTCGAGGACTTCTACGGCGATATGGACTTCAAGGTCGCAGGCACCAAGAAGGGCATCACCTCGATCCAAATGGACCTGAAGATCGACGGTCTTACCCCCGAGATCATCAAGGCAGCTCTTGAGCAGACGCACAAGGGACGCGATTATATCATCGACGAGGTCATCCTCAAGGCGATCCCCGCTCCTCGCGCGGACGTTTCGAAGTATGCTCCCAAGATGACGACGATGAAGATCGACCCCGATAAGATCCGTGAGGTCATCGGCAAGGGTGGATCGGTCATTCAGGGCATCGTGGCAGAGAGCGGCGCCAAGGTCGATATCAACGACGACGGCATCATCCACATCGCAGCTGTTAACGCCGAGCAGGCAAACATCGCGAAGGCAATGATCGACGCGATCGTTTTCGAGCCCGAGGTCGGTGCGATCTACGACGCGAAGGTCGTCAAGATCCTTGCAAGCAAGGATAAGCCGAACGAGGACGTCGGATGCTTCGTTGAATACGCTCCCGGCAAGGAGGGCATGGTTCACATCTCGAAGATCTCGAACCGCCGCATCAATAAGGTGACCGACGCGGGAATCGACGTCGGCTCTGCAGTCAAGGTCAAGTATATGGGTCTTGACAAGAAGGGCCGTATGGACTTCTCGATCCGCGACGCGTTCTAATTCAGAATACACGTATAAGTCGGATGTGCCGTTCTTTCAGAAAGAGAGGGTGCATCCGACTTTGAAACATTACGGCAAATTCACGACTACAGAAAAGGAGCGCTCCACGATATGAACCTTGATTTCATAAAAAACGCTTCGGGACCGAAGCGCATTCTGCTCGTTACCATTCCCTTCTCCGCGTTGATCCTTCTGGTCTGCCTCGTATCTCTTCTTTTCGTTCAGCTTTTCGGAAAGAGTAACGCGGGCACGCCGTCTCCCGAGCCGGGAGATCAGCCGACGGGCGGCATCACGTATACGTTTCTCCCCGTTTCGTCGGGCGACGTTTACACGAAGGGCACGCTTCTGATCGTGAATACACAGACGATGATACAGTCCTACCCCACCGACGACAGTCTCGTTACGATCTACGGAGAAAACAAAACAGATTCGTATAAGGTCAGTCTCGCGTCATTCCGTCTGAAGCGCGAAGCGCTCACCGCCTTCAATGCAATGATCGACGCCCATTTCCTCGAAACGGGCGACAGCTCGATCCTCGTCACGTCGGCATATCGCGACGCCGCCCAGCAGGCAGGAACGCCGACAAGCGCTGTTCTGCCCGGCTACTCCGACCACCACCTCGCACTCTCTCTTGCGCTCAAGAGCCGAACGAATACGGCTACGTCCGAGCTTCCCGCCGACCATTGGATCTACCGAAACGCCTACAAATACGGTTTCGTTCAGCGCTATCCCGAGGGCAAGGAGGCTGCAACGCTCGATACACAGAAGTACTACAACTGCGTTCGCTATGTCGGTGTTCCTCACGCGACCTATATGTACGAAAATGAGCTCTGCCTCGAGGAATACGTTTCCCTGCTAAAGTCCTATACCTACGAGGGTACACATCTTTCGGTCACGGCAGGCGGCACGGAGTACGAGATCTACTACGTACCCGCAACGGACCCCGCAGATGCAAACGCCGTAACACAGCTTCCCGTTCCCGAAAATGCGGAATATTCCTACTCGGGCAACAATACGGACGGCTTCATCGTGACGGTAACAAAGCCTTCGGCTTAAATCTAAATACAAACAAAAAAGGGGATCCCACACGGGATCACCCTTTTTTATTCAGAAAATCATTTCCCGAGCGCGTCGGTGAGCGCATCGGAGAGGCGGACGAAATCCTCGGTCGAAAGCCGCTCGCCGCGAATGCTCGCAGGGTGTCCGAGCGACTCAATGATCGCAGTCAGCTTCTCCTTTCCAAGCTCGGAAAAGCCTGTCATAAGAGAATTCGGAAGGGTCTTCCGTCTCTGCTCAAACGCCGCCTTAACCGTGCGGAAGAAAATTGTCTCGTTCTTCGGGACGAAGGGACGCTCGCGGTACAGATCGATCCGAACGACCGCCGAATCGACCTTCGGCGCAGGAATAAAATCGGAACTCGGAACGCAAAAGAGCCGCTCCGCCGTTCCGTAATAATTCAGAACCGCCGTGATCGCGCCGTAATCCTTGCTTCCCGCCTTTGCCGCAAGTCGATCCGCGACCTCCTTCTGCACCATGACCGTGATCGAATCAAAGGGGAGACGGCTTTCGAGCAGCTTCATTAAGATCGGCGTCGTGATATAATACGGAAGATTCGCGCAGACCGACACACGTCCCTCGGAGAATGCATCCATCAGCAGAGCGTCGAGATCGGTCTTCATCACGTCCTCATTGCGGACCGTAACGTTGTCGAAGTCCTCGAGCGTAAACGCAAGAACGGGGATCAGCGACGAGTCGATCTCAAGACAGATCACGCGTCTGTGCCGTGCCGCAAGCTCGCGCGTCAGCGTACCGATGCCCGGGCCGATCTCGAGGATCGTCGAATCCTTATCGTCACAGCAATACTCCGCCGTATTTTCAACGACCGCGCGGTTGACGAGAAAGTT
>JAZSIN010000289.1:0-5187 GCA_045533845.1 Eubacteriales bacterium
CCGCAGGTCGCATCGTTGCAGACCGTGTCGCAAGCGTTGTCGTAATCGTGATCCTGCTTCGTGCTTTCATCCACCGTTCCGCAGACCGAGCACTTCTTCCAGTGCTGTTCCCCGTTCTTGTCAACGACGCTGAAGTCGTGGGTGATCGTTCTTTCGTAAGCACAAGCCGCATTGTTGCAGACCGTGTCGCAAGCGTTGTCGTAATCGTGATCCTGCTTCGTGCTTTCGTCCGCCGTTCCGCAGAGCGAGCACTTCTTCCAGTGCTGACTATCGTTCTTATCGGTCACGGTGAAGTCGTGCTTATGAATACACACGTATCCGCAGCCCTCTCCGTTACAGACCGCATCGCAAAGATCCGTGTAGGAATGATCCGCGTAGGAGTTCTCGTCGAGCACTCCGCAGACCGAGCACTTCTTCCAGTGCTGACTATCGTTCTTATCAGTCACGGTGAAGTCGTGCGTGATCGTTCTTTCGTATCCGCAGGTCGCATCGTTGCAGACCGTGTCGCAAGCGTTGTCGTAATCGTGATCCTGCTTCGTGCTTTCGTCCGCCGTTCCGCAGAGCGAGCACTTCTTCCAGTGCTGACTGCCGTTCTTATCAGTCACGGTGAAGTCGTGCGGAGGAATTCTCACGTATCCGCAGCTTTCGATATTACAGGTCGTATCGCAAGCGTCGTCGTAAACGTGCGCGCCTTTTTCGTTCTCCGCTCCGCAGTAACGGCATGCGATCCAGTGGTCGGTCTCCGAGTTATCGTTGATCGTAAACTTGTGCGTCGATTCGGTACACATTACCTTCTCGATCTCTCTCTGAATGTAAGGCGTGATGATGTCGTAGCCCGCCTTGTTCGGGTGAATTCTATCGTGAATGAAGTTATACGTACCGAATTCAAGCGCTTCCTTGATGTCCTGATTGTTGTAAAGGTCGATGTAATGTACGCCGTACATTTCGCAAAGCTCCTTCGCGCCCGCGAGATATTTGCCGAGCGACGTGTGATCGGGGCTCGTGGCAAGCTCGTAGTTGGCGATGAAGAAGAGCGTCGCGCCCTCGAAATGCTGCTTGGCGTTGTAAATCGTCCACTGGAGACCGCCGAGGTACGTGCCCGCCTGCATTGCCGTTTCAAGCTCTGCCTCGGTTGCGGTTACGGGAAGGTAGGTGCCGAGCTTCTGTCTCTCGTCCTTACAGTCGTTTACGCCGCCCTGCATTACGACGAGGTCAAACGTCTTGTCGTAGTTGTCCGCCATCTGCTTATAAATCCAGCCGCCGTCCGTAACGCTTGCTCGGTACGACATCCGCGCACCGCTGACCGATGCGTTCGTGGAAATGAGTCCCGTGGAAGCGGCAATTCCGCCTGCCCAGCCTCTCCAAGCGTTCGGATTGTCGAGAAGGGTCTGCTGGTCGTGCGAGCCGTTCGAGATCGAGTCACCGATAAAGAGACCCTTAAGTCCGTTCAGCGGGCTCTCCGTGTCTGCCTTGACCTGATCCTTTTCGAGATCAACATCGAGGTAATCGAGATACTGCTCCGCAGTGAAGGGCTGATTCTTCGTTACGAGGATATGTCCCTCGTCGTACGACGACTCCTTCACGGCGATCGCGAGCTTCTTGACACCCGCCTCTATTCGATATACATAAATCGAAAAGCCGTTTCCGACAGGAGCGGACACTAAGTACGGTGCGAAGCGGTCGACCGTTCCGTCCTCGTTGACCGAGCAGAACATATATCCGCCCATATCAGAGGATGCAACGCTCAATACGTCACCGACCTTCAGATCGGCGTTCCCGTCTCCGACGGTGTACTCGTACGTGCGGTAATCCCACGTGTTGTTCTCATTCGTGGGGCGGAAATACGAGGTTTTCGTATTCGAGTCGTAGAAGTAATGTCCCTTTTTCGAGTGATCGTCCTGCGGGAAAATATTAACGAGCGGATCGGTCGTATAGTCAGGCAGTTCAAAGAAGCTGAGATCCTTCCCCTTCGTCATCATATAGTCGCGGTACTCGTACTCCGTGAATACGTAGTTCTTCGTGAGCACCATGTAATCCGCGAGACCGTCAAGCGTCACGAAGCGGATCTTTGCGTAATCCTTCGAAGCCGTAAAGGTATAGAATTTCAGATTCCCCAGAATCGTGAATTCCTCCTTGACGTTGCACTTCGACCCGTAGGTAAAGACCTGGCTGCTTCCAATATATTTGTCTTCTGCATCATAGCCAACACCGATATACGGGTTCGAGCCCGTACGGGTATCCTCACGGAAGGGACCGAAGGTAACGGTATCGCCCTTCTTGAGGTCGATCGCGATCGCGTTCGAGGTAAAGAAGCGCGAGTTGACACCCGTAGCGTCGACCTTATCGATCACATTGTAATCCCAATATCCGCGCTGACCGCCCTCCCAAAGGTTCTTTTCGTCGTTCAGCGTAAGCCCCATCGCCTTCTTATAGCCGAATGCGGTGAAGGGCTGGTTCTTCGTGACGAGCAGCTCGCCCGCCTCATACTTTGCCTTTTCATTCGGGTGGATATCGATCTTCGTTACGCCCTTCGGAACGCGATACGCAAAGACCGCGTATCCGCCGCCAAGATCGGCGTAGAGGGGAATTTCTCCACCCACCGGTGTAAATGTACTCGTAGTGTTATCTTCATACAGTTCACAGATAAAATGACCGGCCGTAGTGGGTTTCGACATAATGTAAAATATATCGCCCTCCTTCACGTCGGCGAAGGTTCTCTGACGATACCCGTCGTGCGATATTACTTCAAACGAAGGGGCGTTTACGTATCCGGCTCCGACCAGATTGGAAACTGCAAAGAGATTCTCGTACGTGCCGTGGTAATCGGTTGGAGGAAAAATGCTCATATCGATCTTCATTTCCTCGGCGTACTGAAGGTACTCGTCAAGAGTAAAGACATAGTTCTTCGTAGCCACTATGTCAGGAAGCAGATTCGTAGTCGAAATACGGAGATTCGTAGTTGTAGCCTTCGTTACCTCGTAGGTACAGATCTGCCAATAGTCGGAGATCTTCTGCTCCACCACAAAGCTCGAAACATTGGGATTCTCCGTCCAATTTCCATTGTCATCGTAGCCAAGAAGTGTATAACTACTTCCGCGGAGATTCGTCGGGATCGGACCGAACGTGATCTTGTCTCCCGCCTTTGCCTCGATGATACCGGAGGTAACAAAATGACTCTTCCATTTGTTTCCTTCATTCTGTAGCTTGTTTCCTCCGGGTCTCGTGGTACTCAAAAAGCCGGGCTTCCATTCGCCCCACAGGTTTCTGTCCTTCAGCGGGGTCGTGCTTTGAGTTGCCGTGCTGCTCTCCCCTGCCGAGAAGATCGGCATAGCGGCGCTCGGAAGCACCATCAAAAGAACGAGCGCAAGACACAGAATTTTGCGAAATGTTTTCATTATTGTCTCTCCTTTGTTCCATTCGGAATTCTTGCGTAAAGCAGATCCGAAATCTGTTTATACAACGCCGTAACAATTCTCTTACGGCCATATAAATTAATTATATCGCATTTCGCTCTCATTGTCAATATGTGCAAAAGAACGAAATACCCCCCCCCCGAATTGTGCAACTTCAACAAATCGCTGACAAAAACGCTCGAGGTCGTAAAAACAGAGGGGCTGAGTCATTGACTCAGCCCCTCCGACTTACTTTTATTACAGGTTCATTCCCTTGATGATCTCATCGATCTTATGTGCCGCTCTCTTAAAGTCCTCTGCGGTGTAGCCCTTCGTCGTCATTGCCGCAGTACCGATACGAAGACCGCTTGCCTCCTTCGGCGAGCGCTTCTCGTTCGGAACACAGTTCTTGTTCGCGGTGATGCCGTGGCGGTCAAGCTCCTCCTGAAGCATCTTACCCGTGAGGTTCGGGTGCGTCTTGGAGAAGTCGAGCAGGAAGAGGTGGTTATCGGTTCCGCCCGTAACGACGTCGTAGCCCATCGCGAGGAACTCGTCGCACATTGCCTTGCAGTTCTTCACAACGTTTGCGGCATACTCAGCGAATGCAGGCTCGCAAGCCTCCTCCGCCGCGATCGCCTTGCCTGCGATCACGTGCATCAGCGAGCCGCCTTGCGAGCACGGGAATACCGCGCTGTCGACCTTCTTTGCAAGCTCGGGACGGCAGAAGATGAGGCCGCCGCGCGGACCGCGCAGAGTCTTATGCGTCGTCGTGGTGATGATATCGGCAAGACCGAAGGGCGTGGGATGCGCGCTGCCCGCAACGAGACCCGCGATGTGCGCCATATCGACCATAAAGTAGGGGTGGCAGGTCTTCGACGCGTCGATGATCTTGCGGATGCGGTCGAATTCGATCACACGCGCGTATGCCGATGCGCCCGCGAGAACGAGGTCGGGCTTATACTCCTCGACCTTTTTCTCAAGATCGTCATAGTCGATGTAGCCGTTTTCGGTCACACCGTAGAATACCATGTTGAACATCTTGCCGCTGAAGTTGACCGCCGAGCCGTGGGTGAGGTGACCGCCGTTGTCGAGCGACATCGACAGAATGGTCGCACCCGGCTTCAGAACGCTCATATAAGCGGAGAAGTTTGCCTGCGAACCTGCGTGAGGCTGAACGTTGACGTGGTAATCGGTCTTAAAGACCTCCTGCCACTTATCGCAGCAGTACTGCTCAAGCTCATCGTAATTCTCACATCCACCGTAATATCTGCCGCGGTTACCCGTACGCTCAAGATCGGGATAACCCTCGGTATACTTATTCGTGAGGATCGATCCGACTGCGCGTCTGACGTTTTCACTGACGAAGTTTTCGGATGCGATCAGCTCGATCGTTTCGTTCTGTCTCTTTTCTTCCTTTGCAATGATCTCAAAGACCTTACTGTTGCTCATTCTTTTCTCCTTCCGGGTGACATAAATCCCTTCGGCTTATCGCTTCAGCGCGATAAACTCGATTCCTTATCATTTTACCATAAAATACGTATTTTGTCAACACCCCCGCACAACAAATCTGTTTACAATTTTTCCGTTTGCGGTGTTTTTTTATGTCACGATGCACATATACTAATCTCATAAGCACCGTCCGAAAAGGAGAAGGCAAGATGAGCCAAAAAATACCCGATCCGATCCATATGATCTTCAGCGACGAGGGTCCCGTTTACCGCTCCCCCGAGGAGCCGAGCGCGGGAGACGCCGTCCGCCTTTCGGTGCGCGTACCGAAGGGCATCGAAGGGAGCGT
>JAZSIN010000014.1:0-8982 GCA_045533845.1 Eubacteriales bacterium
CGCGTGACTCTACCTAAGGTTGAGCCTCCCGTATTCAACCATCGGTATGTTGATTTTATGTTGCCTCTCTGCTATACTGACCGTACAGAGAGAAAAGGAGGAATAAATATGGATCAGGGTAAGATCGGAAGATTTATTGCGGAACGGAGAAGGGAAGCGGGACTGACGCAGCGCGAGCTTGCGGAGAAGCTTCTCGTTACCGACCGTGCGGTTTCAAAATGGGAAACGGGACGCGCAATGCCCGATTCCTCGATCATTCTTGATCTGTGTAAGATCCTTTCTATCTCTGTAAACGATTTATTTTGTGGGGAGGTAGTAACAATGGAAAACTACAATAAGGAGCTCGAACGGAACCTGATCGAGATGACGAAAGAGAAGGAGGAGGCGGACAGACGCCTTCTGAATCTCGAGATCGTCGTTGGCTTTATTTCGATTTCGATCTTGCTTGTGCTCGACATTTTTGCCGCATATCTTCCGATCGAGGAGTGGCAGAGGATCGTACTCATTGTGATCGGATTTATTCCGGTCCTTGTCGCGATTCCGTTTATGCTGAGGATCGAGCAGGTCGCGGGCTACTACGAGTGCCGCGTATGCGGACACAAGTACGTTCCGACGTACAAGGCGGTCAATCTTGCGCCGCATATGGGCAGAACGAGAAGAATGCGTTGCCCGAAGTGCGGGAAAAAGTCGTGGCAGAAAAAGGTCCTGTCGAAGGACTGATCTGCTTCGGCAAAATGAAAGAAGGGGCTATCTCATGAACCTGAGACAGCCCTTTTCTTTTTTGCTTTCTCCGCTTGACTTTTTCCTACCTTTTTGGTATAATATAAAAGTTAACGAAAAAACTAAGCCGTGTACGGCATTCGACGGAAAGAGAGAACGGTATGAAAGAGCGAATCGGCAGAAAAGTGAAGAATCTGCGGCAGGAAAAGCTGATGACGCAGTCCGAGCTTGCGGGGGAGAAGATCACCCGCAGTATGCTCAGCCTGATCGAGCACGGCAATTCCGAGCCCTCGCTGTCGAGCCTTTCCTATCTCGCGGATCGGCTCCACGTTTCGCCCGCCTTCCTCCTTGCCGACGAAAATGAGGACGGAATGTATCGCAGAGCAGCGCGGATCGACGACGTCCGTCTTGCCTATGCGGCGGGGGAGTACGCGATCTGCCTTGACCTCTGCCGTGCGATCGGACTTGACTCGGACGATGAGATCACGCTCCTTTCTTCGGAGTGCTCGATCCGGCTTGCCGTCGAGGAGATCACCGAGGGAAACCTGCACAGCGTGACTTCTCACCTCGAAAACGCCGTCGCGTACGCCGAGAAAACGCGCTACCATGCGTCGCACGTATACGCCGAGGCTTCCGTTCTTGCACGCTATATCACGCGCTTTTCGGACGCCTTTTATTCGGACGTCGAGACAGCAGCTGAGGAAAAGAGCGTTCCGCTTTCCGCTGCGGCAGGGGAGCCCTTCTGCGCGTATGCATTGCTTTGTCTCCACCTTGACCGCGACGACCTCTCGGTCGAGGAGTACAGACGCCTGTTACGGGAAGAGCGTGTGGCGCTTTCGGGTGCGGCTCCGCTTTATGCCTCGCACATCGAGGAGCTTCTCCTCACGCGCGAGGGCGACTACAAGGGTGCGCTTGAGCTGATCCACACGATGCTCCTCGAGGGAGAGAGACTGCCCGTGCCGATGCTGTACGAGATCTTCCGCGACAGAGAGCTGTGCGCGAGAGAGGTCGGTGACTACAAGGGCGCGTACGAATCAGCGACCGCCAAGAACGAGTTTCTCACGCGGATCCTTTCGGAGTCCTGATTATGGTCCCGTTCCTCTCGGACGAGCCGTTACCGCGCAGCCCTTCAGCGTCGGGACGGAGGCGAGCAGCCTTTCCCGCGCGTCGGAGACGATCCCGTCGCATTCCGAGAGGGAATACGATCCGTCGAGGAGGAGCGTGATCTCGGCGTAGACGCGGGAGGAAAAGCGCCGCGTTGTGACCGACAGGACCGTGCATCCCGTTTCCTCGAGGGCTGTACGGATGCATTGCTCGGTCGCGTCATCCGCCGAGTGGTCGAGGATGCCCGACGCCGCTTCTCTGAAGATTGTGACCGCGGCGCATACGAGGAAGCCTGCGATGAGGACCGAGGCGAGGGGCTCAAGGAGCGGAAAGCCGAGGATCGACAGCACGATCCCGACGAGCGCGCCGAGAGACGCGAGGGCGTCTGAGATCTGGTGCAGCGCATCTGCACGGAGGGCGGTCGAGCGTAGCTTTTGCGCCGATGTCTGCATATAGAAGGAGAGCGCGAGCTTCGCGCCGATCGAGATCGCCGCGACGGTGACGGTGAAGATGCTTGGTGCTTCGACCGTGAGGTACGCCCCCGACAAGACCGTGCGAAGCGCGGAAAGCCCGATCGAGAGTCCCGTTACGAACAGAATGCCCGAAAGCACGAGGGACGCGAGGGACTCGAAGCGCTCGTGACCGTAGGGGTGCTTTTTATCGGGGGGCATTACCGAAAGTCGAAGCCCGATGAGGAGAACGACCGTGCTGAGGAGATCGGACAGGGAATGTACGGCGTCCGAGACGAGCGACGGGGCGCTTCCGAGAAGCCCTGCGACGAGCTTCAGAATGAAAAGACAAAGGTTTACGGCGATCGAAACGAGGGGCGCCGCAAGGTGCGACGGCGGTTTTTTTCGCGTTTGGGCACAGCTTGACATAATATACGATATTCCTTTCGTGGAAATGCCGTTTTTATCGGCGCTTTCCGTTATAAGAACAGAGGGATAGACCGATTTCGATACAGTATATGCGCATTTTCCCGCGTTTGACACGGTTTTTCGCGTAAGATCGACAGAAAAGGACGGTACACCGATATGATGATGGTTTCAGCAAAGGGCAGATACGCCCTCAGGATCTTAATAGAGCTCGCGCAAAGCGACGGAGAGGGATTTCTGTCGCTCAAGACGATCGCAGAGCGTCAAAAGGCGCCGATCAAATACCTCGAGGCGATCGTCGCACTCCTCAATCGCGCGGGAATGGTCGAATCCCTGCGCGGCAAGGAGGGAGGCTATCGCCTGACAAAGCGCCCGCAGGAATACAACGTCTTTGAGATCCTGCGGCTCACCGAGGAAACGATGGCGCCCGTTGCCTGCCTCGGAAAGGGGGACGGACCTGACTGTGAAAATGCCGACGGCTGTCTTACGCTTCCGATGTGGCAGAAGCTCGATGCCGTGGTCGAGGCGTATCTCTCGACCGTGTCGCTTCAGGATCTGATCGACGGAACGGTATAAGAAACGGCAAAAAGCAGCGGAAAACGCGCAAAAGCACCTAATCCCTATTGACAAGGTAGGAATTGTGTGCTATAATAAGAGCGTAAGAAAAGAACTTGTGCCGCGTGGGCGGCGAAACGGAGAAACGGTATGAAAGAAATCTACGTAGATAACGCGGCTACGACGAAAACGAGCCGTACCGCGATCGAAGCAATGCTTCCGTATTTTGATCTGACCTACGGAAACCCCTCGAGTCTCCACTCGGTCGGACAGAGAGCGGCGGAGGCACTCGCAGAGGCGAGAGGGATCGCCGCAGAATGCCTCGGCGCAGAGCCGAAGGAGATCACCTTTACGTCGGGCGGCAGCGAAGCGGACAACCAGGCGCTCCGCACGATCGCGAAGGTCGGCAAGAGACAGGGGAAAATGCACATCATCTCGACGGCGTTCGAGCATCACGCGGTGCTCCACACGCTGATGGCGCTCGAAAAGGAGGGCTTTGAGATCACGCTCCTTGACGTCCATAAGAACGGTCTCGTGACGGCGGAGGAGGTCGAAAAGGCGATCCGTCCCGACACCTGCGGCGTCAGCATTATGTACGCGAACAACGAGATCGGAACGATCCAGCCGATCAGAGAGATCGGTGCCGTCTGCCGCGAAAGAAAGGTGCTCTTCCACACCGACGCGGTGCAGGCGGTCGGACATATCAGGGTCAACGTGAAGGACGACAACGTCGATCTTCTCTCCCTTTCGGGACACAAATTCGGCGGGCCGAAGGGCGTCGGACTTCTGTATACGAGAAAGGGCGTGCTCCTTGAGACGCTGATCCACGGCGGCGCGCAGGAGAGAGGAAAGCGCGCGGGAACCGAAAACATCGCGTCGATCATGGGTATGGTCACGGCGATGCGCGAGGCTATCTCGCATATCGATGAGAATTCCGAGCACATCACGCGGCTTCGCGACCGTCTGATCGACGGCATCGCGTCCTCGATCCCGCACTGTGAGCTGAACGGCGACAGAGGGAGCCGCCTCCCCGGAAACGTCAGCTTCTGCTTCGAGGGAATCGAGGGTGAGGCACTTCTTCTCCTCCTTGATATGAATGGGATCTGCGCTTCGTCCGGCTCTGCCTGCACGTCGGGCTCGCTTGACCCGAGCCACGTTCTGCTTGCGATCGGCAGACCGCACGAGGTCGCACACGGCTCGCTCCGTCTGAGCCTTTCGCACGAAAACACCGACGAGGAGATCGATACGATCCTTCGTGTTCTGCCCGAGGTCGTTTCGACGCTTCGCGGTATGTCGCCCGTATGGAGAGACCTCCAGAACGGAAAGCGGCAGTATATTATTTGATTTTTTTACACAGCTAAGGAGACAATAAAAATGCTTTACAGCGAAAAGGTAATGGACCATTTTATGCATCCCCGCAACGTCGGCGTGATCGAAAACGCGGACGGCGTCGGTGAGGTCGGAAACGCGAAGTGCGGTGATATTATGAAGATCTATCTGAAGATCGAGAACGACGTTGTCGTTGACGTCAAGTTCGAGACCTTCGGCTGTGGCTCTGCGATCGCATCGAGCTCGATGGCGACCGAGATGATCATGGGTAAACCCCTCTCAGAGGTTATGGAGCTGACGAACAAGGCGGTCACCGAGGCACTCGGCGGACTTCCTGCACATAAGGTGCATTGTTCGGTTCTTGCAGAGGAGGCGATCCGACTTGCACTGAAGGACTACTTCGATAAGAACGGAATCCCCTACAACAAGGCGGACTTCCCTGACGGAAGCGAGGATCACCACGACCACGGTGGAGAAGAGGAATAAGTCCTCTCGTCTTTCATAGAATAGTAACGGTGCCGCTATGCGGCGGAATGGAGGTAATTTATGAACGTAACGCTTTACGGCGCGGCGAGCGAAACGATCGACCGCGTTTATATCGACCGTGTTGAGGAGCTCGGACTTGCACTTGCGAAAAAAGGGCACACGATGGTCTTCGGCGGCGGCTCGACGGGTCTGATGGGCGCGGCGGCGCGCGGGATGCACAAGGGAAACGGACACATCATCGGCGTGATCCCGCACTTTATGCAGGAGTTTGAGCCTGTGTTTGAATTCTGCACCGAGGTGATCAAGACCGAGACGATGGCGGATCGCAAGGACGAGATGGAGTCCCGTGCGGACGCGTTCATCATCGTTCCCGGTGGGATCGGAACCTTTGACGAGCTCTTCCAGATCCTGACCCTGAAGGTGCTGCATCAGCACGACAAGCCGATCATTCTTTACAATATCAACGGCTTCTGGGACAGCATGCTTGCGGTGATCGGAACCGACATTTTCAAGGGCTTTATCTCGAAATCGGTCGCGGACGGCTTCGTCCTTTGCGAGACCCCCGAGTCGGTGATGAAGGCACTCGAATTCTGATCCCGAAAAAGGAAAATTCGAAGCTAGACAACCTCATTCAGACAGCCCGCTCGAAAATGGCGGCCGAGAACCCGCCATTTTCGGAAACTCGAACGTTTTTGACGCAGTTTCGAGTAAATTTTATATTGGTTTCGTGTCAAAACGACGAATTTCATTCGTCGAGTTCTATTTCGGGGGCTCGTCTCACCTTAGTGAGACAGCCCCTATCGCTTTTTTTAGATAAATAAATGGGATTTTTGAAAAATCTGTTGACTTTCCGCGCGTTTTATGGTATCCTTTTTTCATAGATCTTATCGAATGATGGAGGGTTTTGTTATGGCAAAGCTTACAAAGGAAGAAAAGAAGGCACTTCGCGCCTTAAAGCGCGAGGAGCGGAAGAAGAACGGCTTCTGGGCGGATTTTAAGAAGTTCATCACGAAGGGCAACGTGCTTGATATGGCAGTCGGCGTTGTCGTCGGTACTGCGTTCAACGCGATCGTCAACGGGCTCGTGAAAATGATCATCAACCCCTGTGTCGCGTTCTTTACCGACGGCGTCAGCCTGGATGAGCTTCAGCACGTGATCCGCGAGGAGGTCCTCGACGCTGAGGGCGCGGTCGTGACCACCGAGCTCGCGATCCAGTACGGCGCGTGGATCCAGACGATCATCGACTTTCTCATCATCGCGCTCACCGTATTCGTTGCGGTCCGCGTGATCCGCAAGATGGAGAGAAAGCTCAACGCGAAGGAAATTGCCGAGCAGGAGGCGATCGCCGCTGTGAAGAAGGCAGAGGAAGACGCGAAGGCGGCTGAAGCAAAGGCTGCGGCTGATGCGAAGGCTGCACAGGAGAAGGCGATCCTTGACGAGTACTACGAGAACGTCCGTGAGCAGGCGAGACTGCTCCGTGAGATCGCAGAGTCGGTCAAGAAGTAATATTAGAGAAAAGAAGGCGGGGTATCACGGTGACGGTGATACCCCGTTTTTCTCTTGACAAACGTGCGGTTTTGTGATATGATTCTACTGTTATTTACTTAAAGTTATAGGGGGAATGTGAAATGGGGAAAGCAGATCTTGACGTACTTGAAGCAAGAATCGAGGAAGCGGAGAAGCGTGAGAAAAAGGAGCTTCGCGCACGACAAAAGGAGATTATGAAGAAGGAGCGCGTCAGCTTCTGGACCGATTTCAAAAAATTCATCACGAAGGGCAACGTGCTTGATCTTGCCGTCGGTGTTGTCATCGGTACTGCGTTCAACGCGATCGTAAACGGGCTTGTCAAAATGATCATCAACCCGTGTGTTGCGTATTTTACGGACGGTGTCAGCCTTTCGGAGCTTCAGCACGTCATCCGACCCGAGAAGCTGGATGCGGCAGGTGACGTGATCGTTACCGAGCTTGCAATTCAGTACGGTGCCTGGATCCAGACGGTCATTGACTTTCTCATTATTGCGCTCAGCGTATTCGTCGCGGTGCGTGTGATCCGAAAGACCGAGCGTAAGCTCCGCGCGAAGGAGCTTGCAAAGAAAGAAGCCATAGAGAAGAAAAAGAAGGCCGAGGAGGACCGAAGGGCGGCGGAGGCGAAGGAGATCGCGGACAGAGCGGCGGCAGCGGACAAGGCGGCGCGTGAAAGATTCTACGCAAACGTCGAGCGGCAGACCGAGCTGCTTGAGAGGATCAGCAAAAGGCTGGACGAAGCATAAAACAAAAGGGTTGCGCAGGCGGCGTACACGATGGTGTAGCTGCCGAGGCGCAACCTTTTTTATATTTAGGCGAGCTTCCGTGGAGGCAAGGATCACAGCGCGTCAAATGCTGCGATGTTCCCGAAATCGTGAACGGTCAGTGCCGTGCCCTCGTAGAGCGGGTCGCCGTCCTTTTCGACGAGCTGAACGACCGCGTACGCGTTCGCGTTTCTCGCCGCTCTTACGCCCGAATTCGAGTCCTCGAAGACGAGGCATTCGGATGCGGGGATTTTGAGCTTCTCCGCGGCGCGGAGATAAAGGTCGGGATTTGGCTTGCTTGGGATCATTCCGTCGTCCCACACCATCTTGTCAAGGTCAAACCATCTTCCGATGTTAAATTCCTCGAAATAGAAGCGGACGTTTGAGATCTCCGAGCCCGTCGCGATCGTGAAGGGAACACCGAGCTCCGTCAGGTGCTCAAAATACGCCTCTGCACCTTTCACGAGGTGGAAGGTCTTTTCGTCCTTCTTACAGAGACTGCGGTAGAGCGATTCCTTCTCGAAGGCGAGGCGGTCGATCTCCTCAGGGGAGATGCTTCCGAAGTAGCGGGTCAGAATCTCTGGGTTCGATTGCCCGAGGCAATTTTTTCGGACCTCCTCCTCGGTGATCTCGATCCCGAGCTTCTCGGGCAAGAAGATCTGCCACGCCTCGAGATGCTTCGCGGAATCGAAGAAGAGGGTGCCGTTAAAGTCAAACAGGACGCCACGGTAGTTCATAGCGCTCTCCCGATCAGACGAACTCAATGAGGGAAGCGTCCCACATTTCGGGTGCCTCGTAGCCGAGAAGGTTGACCATCGTTGCGGCGACGTTCGAGAGACCGAATTCACCGTTATCCGCCTTCATTCTGTACGCATTCTTCGCGCTCGTGTTGTCGTAGATGATGCAGGGAACGGGATTCAGCGTGTGCGAGGTCTTCGCCTTATACTCGCCCGTTTTGCCCGCCTTCGGAAGTCCCGTCTTCTTGTCGCACTCGTACATTTCGTCGGCGTTTCCGTGGTCTGCCGTGATGAGCGCAACGCCCTCTGCCTTGTCAAGCGCAGCGAGGATGCGGGCGAGTTGAAGATCGAGCGCCTCCATCGAGCAACGGGTCGCTGCGAGAGAGCCCGTGTGTCCGACCATATCGCCGTTCGGGAAGTTGACGCGCAGGTAGCGGTACTTGCCCGACTCGATCGCCTCAATCAGAGCGTCGGTGATCTCGGCGCACTTCATCCACGGACGCTGTTCAAACGGAACGACGTCGGAGGGGATCTCAATATAGGTCTCAAGGCTTTCGTCGAACTTGCCCGACTTGTTGCCGTTCCAGAAATAGGTGACGTGACCGTACTTCTGGGTCTCGGAGATCGCGAGCATCGGAACGCCTGCGGAAACGAGGTATTCACTCATCGTGTTCGTGATCTCGGGGGGAGAAACGAGGTCCTTCTTCGGGATGTGGAGGTCGCCGTCGTATTCGAGCATACCAGCGTAGATAACGGAAGGGACGCGAACACGGTCAAACTTATCAAAATCTGCGCCTGCTTCAAATGTCTTGGAGATCTCGATCGCGCGGTCACCGCGGAAATTGTAGAAGATAACGCTGTCGCCGTCGTTGATGGTACCAACGGGCG
>JAZSIN010000040.1:0-7646 GCA_045533845.1 Eubacteriales bacterium
ATGCGGGAAATGACGTCTGCACCCCATGCGGACTGCGGATTCAGCTCCGACGTCTCTGCGAGGAGCTTTCCCCGCACATCGTAAAGCCGCGCCGCAAGTGTGGTCGTGCCAATGTCGACCGCAACGCCGTAACGGCTGAAGGTCGGTTCAAGTGAGAACATAGGAAGTGAACCGTCCGTGACGATCTGCGCGTGTTCCCCGTTCCGGAAAGACTCGACCGTACAGTCTCCCTCCGCGCGAGTGAGACACGCGAGCCGCACGCCGCTTTGAAGCTCCTCTTTTGTGAGGTGTTTTCGCTCCGCATCGGTGAGCGCGGAAAGCGCTCCGTGTGCGATCACCTTACATTTTCCGCATTTTCCGTGACCTCCGCAGGGCTTTTCCCCTCTCGTGATCTCGGAGAGCGTCTGTCCTATAGCGGCGAGGATCTCCCTGCTGCCATACTTTACCGTGACCGTTTTGCTCATTTCGTTTCTCCGTCAAGCGAAAACAGGACTGCGCCGAAATAGGTAACGGTATCTTGCCCGTTTATATACTTCATACCCGCGGCACTTGCAAGGCGCGACACGTTCACGCCGTACGCCTCGAGCGACGGCATCGCACGGTCGGGATAGCGACAGGGCTCGTTTAAGCGCTTCGAGCAGGTCTCACACACGCCGCATCCACCCGCGCCGAGGTGCAATACCCTTCCAACCCCGCGGTCACGGAAGACCTCTCGGAGCTGCTGCGCGATCGGATAGGTACGCTTCTTTGCCTCAATCATCCCCTCGAAGTCAAAGCTGTCCTCGAGAGAGGTGACCGTCTGATAGACGAGCGCATAGTCGTATTCCTTGACCCTTGCCATCAGGACGTCAATGTCCCCGACGTCGGGCGGGCACATCCAGCACTTGCCGTACACCCCACAGGAATTCGACTCGCACATTGCGCGAAAGGCGCGGTCGAGCACGATCTCCTTCGCCTCTATCACACCCGCCTTGTACGCCCCAAGGTCGATCGACGCTGCTGTAAGCGCCTCGAAAAGCACGTTCTTATTTTCCATAATACTCCCCCGATGCCGCAAAGAATGCGTCGATATTCTCCCACGGTGTCATAGGCGGTATGTCACAGCCCGACGAAAGGACGAAATTCGGGTACTTCGAGCATTTCGAGAGGAGCTCCAACGTCTTCTCTCTGACTACTTCGGGTGTACCCATCCGCAGTACTCCTGCGGGATCGACGTTGCCCATCACAACGATATGTGGCGGAACCTTCGGAATGATGTCCCTTTCCATATCGACGGCATTGCCGAAATGGTACGCCGCACATCCCGTCGAAAGGATCGAATCGAGCATCAAAGCCACGTTGTCTCCACAGTTGTGATAGATCACGGCAAAGCCGTCGTCCTGGACCGCGTCAACGATCTTCTTCACGTACGGCGCAGAGAACTCGGCTTCAAGCGTGGGGGACAAAAGCCCCGCAACCGGCTCTGCCATCACGATACCGTCAGCACCCGCCGCCTTGTACGCCCTCGCGTACTCTATGAGGAAGGCTGTCACCTTCTCAAGGACGAGCTGCACCATCTCGGGCTCGTCATAGCAGTCCATCATAATTTCCGACACATCGAGAAGCCGCGCCGCGAGGGAGAACGGGCCGATCATTCCCGCAAGCACGGGGCGGTCCCCGATCATTTCACACGCCTTCTCGATCGCACCGATGTAAAGTCCGGTTCTGCCGCTGCCGACAGTGGGCACCGAAAGCGCCTCTGCCTCGCAGATATCGTGAACGAGTCTGCCCCTTACCGTGGGCACCTCCTCGTCGGAAACGCAGACCTCTGCGCCGAAGCACTCCGCCTCGACCGACAGATCCATAAAGCTGACCGACGCACCAGCGTCGACACGGTCTGCAACCATCTTCATTCCCTTTGCCTGAAGCGCGCTGTCCGAGATCAGCTCACGGACGGTGACACCGAGGAGGGACACACAGGGGAAGGACAAGACGGGAATCGGCTTCTTTTCCCCCGCTTCCTTCAGCCCCTCTATCCATAATTTCATATTTCTTTTCAAGGTAAATCTCCCAAAATCAGTATTTTCCGAGCTCATGCGCAAGCCGCGCGATCTCCTTCATATTCTCAAAGGATACCGAGTTCGGGATCGAGTGGTCGGAGGCAAACACGTAGCCGCCCCCCTCCTTCATTGCGGGAATGATGCGCTCCATTTCCGCCTTAACGAGGTCGATATCGTCCCAAAGCTGTGCGTTGATGCCGCCGTGGAAGGCGAGCCTGTCGCCGTAAAGCTCCTTCAGCTTGAAGGGATCCATCCCCGCCTTGATCTCGAGCGGGTTCAGCATCTCAACACCCGTCTCAATGACGTCGGGCAGAAGGGGTTCGATGAATCCGCAGGAATGCATCTCGGTGACGAGTCCTCTCTCGTGAGCCCAGTCGACCGCCTTCTTATGGAAGGGCTTGACGATCTCTCGGTAAAGATCACGCGAGAAGAACGGAGACCCCTTGTAGCCCATATCGTCGTACCAGAAGACGCCGTCGAATTCGTAGCCCGCGTCAAGGATACGCTGGCAGAGGTCGAGCGAAACGTCGAGGTAGGTCCCGATCATATCGGTGACCCACTCGGGCTCCTCGTACATTCCGATGAGCACGTTCTCGGTTCCCACCATATGCGAATGCACGACGTCAAAGCCGAACCACAACGTGAGCTGACGGAAGCGTCCCTCCTTGGTCCATTTCGGATGGTTCTCGGCGAGTCCTTTCCACGGGATACGGTCGTCCGAGTAGGTAAGCATCGCCTTCTTGCACTCCTCCCAACGGTCCGAGTCGCAGTAGTAATACTCAAGCGTCTCGGGGGTGGAGTCGAGTACCTTAAAGGATTTTTGCGTTGCGCCCCACTTCGTCGTGGCGATCTTATACCTGTCGTTTTCCTCGAGGATCCTTCTCTCGAATCTCGGAGAGTTGTCGGGATTCACACGGATCACGTGATCAAAGCCGAAATAGTCCTCCCACCACGCGTCCTTCGGCATTCCCTCGTTGTACCATCTGCGCTTCGTTCCCGTCCACGCCGTGTCGAGCATCGGGATACGGTCGACCTCCTGACGTCTGAAGGTTCGCAGCATTCTTTCTCTCTCGGTAAGCTGAACCATGATCCTTCCTCCTGTCGGTTCTGAAAAGGGCCGCAGTCGCGCTACAAAACGGTAGCGTAGCAGCAGCCCTTGCTGCGCCCGCTCTTCGTCGCGCGCAGATTATATGCGGATCTTCTTGATCTCCTCCGCGTAGTACTGAACGAGCTCAAACTTCGAGCCCGGCATAATTCTGTGGTCGGGGCAAGGAATGAATCCGCCCATCGACGCGAGGCGCTTCATCCGTTCAAGCTCCGCGTCGACCGCCGCCTTATCCTTGCGGAATGCGGTCTTATCCATACCGCCGACGCCGAGAAGCTGCTCGCCGTATTTCTTACGGGCAGGCTCGAACTGATCACCCCAAACGCCGACCTCGATCGGGAACAGAACGTTCACGCCGTTTTCGATCCAGGTGGGGATCAGTGCCTCGGTCACACCGTCGCAGTCGAGCGAGATGATGTCGATGCCGTACTTGTGGCAAAGATCGGTTCTCTTCTTATAGTGCTTCGCCGTAAGCTCGCTAAAGGTCGTGGGAGAGAGGAGCGGTCCGCTCTTGAAGCAGATATCCTCCCAGAAGTGTCCGAAATCAAAGGGCAGACCGAGCTCGAGCACCTTCTCAACGCATCTGTACTGCATCTCTGCGTACGTATCGACGATATCCGCGAACAGGTCCTCGTCCTCGTCGTAGAGGAGATAGCTCATACCCATCACCGTCGTGATGTCTCTGATCTGTCCCATTACGCTTCCGAGGAAAATACCAACAGGGGTATCTCCCGCACGCTTTTGCTCGAATTTCGCCTTAAGTGCTTCGCCGTTGACACGACCGTCAAAATACTGCATCTTCGGCCTAAAAAGGGTCTCAAACGCCTCTCTGTCCTTCAGAAGATAGTCATCCTCCGAGGGGATCGACACGATCCCGGGCTTGACTCTCTCAATGACGCCATTCTTCGTAACGATGCGCTGGCATCCGTCGGGAAGCACCTCGAGCACCTTCTCTTCAAACGAGGGAGAGAGCCCCATGCTTGCCGATACAGAACAGCCCCATACGCTGTCCCAACCAAGGATCTTATCAAGCTCCTTCTGTCCGGGTGAGCCATCACTGCGCGCCGCTCTTGCGAGATCTTTTGAGATATGTCCCTGCTCTGCCCATTCTGCGAGCAGCTCTTTCCAATATCCGAAATGAATCGCAGGCATACGGTCAACGTTCCTGTAGTGCAGAATATTCATACATCTTTCGCGTGTATTCATTGTTTTTCTCCTTGTAGCATAGAGTGCCTCAGGCTTCTCCGTAATATTTGTCGAGCACGTCGCTTACGGTCTGTGCCCAGACGATCAGATTTCCGGGGCGATTCGATACCGTGCTGATGTCCTTCAGCACGTAGTCATAGGGACAGCCGTGCTTCAGGCAGATCTGAACGGTCTCCTCGATCTCCCTCCTTATCACCTCGGGGTCGGTCTCGATCGCGACGTGTGCGGGATTCGGCTTTCTTGAAAGCACATAATCCTTGCCGATCTGCTCGGCGCATCGCTCGACGTTCGCCCACGGAGAGCATCCGATCTTACGGAGGTTCGAGATCTTTTTGATCTTTTCGATCTTGTCGTCAAGCGGCTCACAGCAGCCGTAATAGGTATATCCGAAGCGTTCTGCGAGCGGAAGGATATGATTAAGCTCAAACTCCTCGAACATATCGGGAGAAACGACACCGAAGGACTGCGCCATTCCGCGGTACCAGGTCGCCTTCAGCCCCGAATCCGCACGGCGCGTGATCACGCCGGGGGTGCAGTGAAGCGCCCGCTGCTCGGTATCCGCCTCAAGATTCTTTTCGAAGAAATCAAGCTCTGCCTTCGACGCCGAAACGAATTTATCCATAATCGCGTGGAGATACTCGGGGCGGTCGTACATATCCATTAAAATCGGCTCAACGCCGCGAAGCCGCGTGATCTTATCCCACGGGCTGTTGTAGTAAAATCCGAAGCCCGTGAGCCGTAGCGGGATGCTGTCGCCGAGAAGATCGGTGTAATATTCCATTCGTTCGGCATCCTTATCGGGACGGAGGGTCAACACGGGATCGTGCATGAGTTCAAGCGCCGATTCGTCCTCCAAAACATCCTCAAACTCGCGCGACACGATGTTGTTCGTATTGTCGGTGCGCTTCACGTCGGACGCCTTCCAATCAATGCCCATACCCGTCGAATCGTAAGCACGCTTGATGCGGAAGAAGGGCTCGAAGTTGTTGTCCGCCTTAAAATGCTTCATATAGTAAAGCTTTTTTCTGAAGCCGTACTCGGTCTTTCTCGCAGTCTTGTCCTCGCAAAGGCAGGTCAGCTCTCCGTCGATATCCATCTGATACCACGGGATTTCATCAAGAATAACGGGCGGTCTCGTTGCCCTCAGGTCGTTCGTGTCACGCATCCGACTCAGCATTCTCTCTTGCTTTTCGGTCGTTACAAGCTCCATATACCGCTTCGCGAGCTCGCGAACGATCTGTTTATCCTTCTCCGATGTCATAGTGATTCCTCCTCTCGCCGCTTTTGGATTTTACGTTTTCTTACGCCTTACAGAATTCCGCTGCCGCATCAGCAGCAGAAGCCGCGTCTACCGTATAGCAGTCCGCGCCGATCTTCTTGCAGAAATCCTCGTTGACGGGAGCGCCGCCGACCATGATCTTGACCTTGTCGCGGATGCCCGCAGCTTCAGCCGCCTTGACGACGTCAGCCATTACGCCCATCGTGGTGGTAAGGAGCGCCGAGCAGCAGATGACCTGGCAGTTCTCCTCGATCGCGGTCTGTACGAACCGTTCAGCCGAAACGTCGGTTCCGAGGTCGACGACCTCAAGTCCCTTGCCCTCAAGCATCATCTTAACGAGGTTCTTTCCGATATCGTGCAGGTCTCCCTGTACCGTACCGATGCAGACCTTGCCCGTAGCGACGACGCCGCTTGCCGCAAGGTGAGGCTTCAGGATCTGTGCGCCCATATTCATTGCTCTTGCCGCAACGAGGACCTCGGGGACGTAGATCTCATTGTTCTTGAACTTCTCACCGATGATACCCATTCCGACAAGAAGGCCCTGATCGAGAATGTCCGCAGGCTTTACGCCCTCGTCAAGCGCCTGCTGTACAAGCTCCTTTACGAGCTTTGCCTTACCTGCCTGGATATTTGCCGAAATTTCGTTAAAAATGCTCATTACTTTTTCTCCTCTTAATAGCTTTTTATATTCATCCGATTCGTCATCGGTCTGAGCCATGGATTTCCTATACTCGGTCGGCGTCATATGCACGTACGAGCTGAAGTTTTTGTAAAAGGACGTAATGTCCCTTAGTCCGCATTCCTTCATCACCGCCTCGACCGTCATATCGGTCCGTTCAAGCAGAACGCGGGCGCGATCGAGACGAACGCCGCGGAGGTAATCCGAGAAGTGCCGTCCGGCGACCCGATAAAAGAGAGCGCTCAGATGCGCCTTACTGATGTAAAGCGCCTCGGCAATCGTCTCAAGCGTGAGATGCGGGTCGCCGTAATTCTCCTCTACGCTTCGGATGACCGAAAGAACGGTATCCCACTCGGCGGGGGAAGCAATCGACACGTTTTTGATCGCACGGTCGAGACAGCGGCTGATGCTGATCAACAGGATCGAAAGGTATCCGCGCACCGCGCTCCTCCATTCGTGTCCCCTTTCCGTGGTTTCGGATTCGATCGCGTCGTACATCGCGTATACCCGTTCAAGCTGAGACGCGACCAGAACGGCGCAGGCGACGACCGTGCTTTCGCGGAAAACGCCGTGGCAATAGTCCGGCTTCCCAACGGTCGATACCCTTGCATCAAGCCAACACGCGGAATCGAACGCGATCCGCCGCACCGAGAGGTTCTCTCCCGCCCCCTCGCAGAAGTATCCGTGCGAGATACCGGGCGCGGTCACGAAAACGTCCCCGACCTTACACGGAATGTCCTGACCGAGAACGCAGTGGATTCCCTGTCCATCCGTGATCACGTCGACCTCGATGAGCTCGCTCGTGCCGAGGCGCAAAAAAGCCGTCTCGGGATGATACACGTTACGAAAGGAGTACGCGTTATGAGATATGAGCGCCTCACAGCAAAGTTCCTGCCGTTCGAGCTGTGTTTTTTCGTTTGATCGGTTTTCCATCATTCGTTTCTCACATTCGGTTATACGTTCGGTTGCGTTCCCTAAAAAGTCATCTGACGATACACCTTACATTCTACATTGTATCACACTTTTTTGGCGCTGTAAATATGGTTTTCTCTTTTAATTCACAAAAAAAACCGAACAAAACCCGATAAAATCCCCTTCGCCGTCTTTTCGTCTTAGGGCGCGGATCTGTCCCTCTCCCGATAAAGGTCCGCACTCCCCGAAAGGTTTCGGGCGAATCATAGAGGCGCCTTTTAGCTTCCCTATTAAAGCAAAGAGAGAACACCTCGGTAAAGCCGAGATGCTCTCTCTTTTTTGTTGGTTTTATGAGATCGAGGCTATGCCACGATGAGATTTACTCGGTCTACACCCCGAGCTTTTTGTTTACGCAAGTCGGAGGCC
>JAZSIN010000264.1:0-5438 GCA_045533845.1 Eubacteriales bacterium
ATTTGAGACCGAAAAGAATATCATCAGCTATGAGAACCTCGGCATCGGTCGTTTGATCTATCAGCTTCCGACCACGCTTTGTGAGATGTTTCTTCAGGAGGTCTTCAAGAAGGGAAGCCTCGAGTCTCTTGACCGCGAGACCCTGATGACCATTCAGTGCTTCTTTGAAAACAATCTGAACGTTTCGGAGACCTCGCGTAAGCTCTTCGTTCATAGAAACACCCTTGTTTACCGTCTTGAAAAGATCCGTAAGCTTACGGGTCTCGATCTCCGTGAATTTGAGCACGCGATCACCTTTAAGGTCGCCCTGATGGTCAAGAAGTACCTGAACTCGAAGCCGATCAAGTTCTGATCTCCGTCAGAGCCGTTTGAAATACCGTGCTTCGCCGTTTTTCTCGGCTTTCTCCGACACGGGAAGTCTTGACACGGGAATAGTTTTACGGTATACTGATATACTGAAAAGTACAGAGCGGAATGCACCGTTTGACGAGAAGGTTTTCCTCCTACGGAAAGTGCGTGCATTTCGCTCCTCGTTTGTAAAAATAAGAGAGAGGATTGCGGTCTTCCCGAGAATTATGAACCAAAAGAAAGTGAGGGACTTACAGCGTGGAAGAAAACGACAAGGAGCCTGCAGAGTGCGCTGACACCGGGGCGTCCGACAAGATAGAAGGGGGAGCGGAAGCTCCTTCCGAATCGAGCCTTGACGTGAGCGGCGGTGAAGATCCCGCGCTCTCGGAGGAGGCCTTCTTCGAAGAAATACAGCTCGATATAGACGAGGAGCCGCCGAAGAAAAAGAAGCATAGCGTGTCGATTCGCGCATACGTCGCATCTCTTCTTGCCGTCGTTCTCGTGCTTAGTATGTTCACCGTTGCGATTGCCTCTGCGACGCGCCGCCTCGGATATCTCGAGGGCATCGGGGAGTGGATCGGAAGCGTGAACGGCGGAAATGGCTCTGACGGTCGCACCGATTTCTCCGAGCTTCAGTTTCTCGATCAGTTTTTTAAGACCTATTCCTACCACGATCTCAGCGACACCGAATTTCTTTCAGCCGTTCTGAAGGCGTACGTCGCGGCCACAGGCGATCTTTACGCCGAGTATTATACGGCGGAGGAATACGAAGCGATGCTGTCGGATCGGAATGGAGAAAACGTTGGCGTCGGGATCAGCGTGATCCAGACCACCGTGACGGTGGGCGGTGCTTCGTATACCGCGATGGAGATCGTAACGGCATTCCCGAATTCTCCCGCGATCGAGAACGGTGTAATGCCCGGTGACCTCGTGGTCTACGTTGGCGTCGGGGAGGATCGCGAGCTGATTGACAGCATCGGATACACCGAGGCGCTGAACCGTATGCGAGGCGAAAAGGGAACGGTTGCAGAATTCACCGTGCTCCGCCCGAAGTCGGACGGAGGCTACGAGGAGATCGCGTTCAGCATTCCGCGCAGCGAATATACGATGCAGTCGGTCGAGGGTAAAATTTCCGAGACCGATCCCACGGTCGGGATCGTCCGAATCCTGCAGTTTGATCTGACGACCCCCGAGCAGTTCGAGACTGCGATGGATAAGCTGATCAACGCGGGGATCAAGAAATTCGTCTTCGATGTCCGAAATAATCCCGGCGGCGACCTTAAGTCGATCTGTGCGGTGCTGTCCTACTTCCTCGAGGAGGGTGACCTGATCCTCAGCACCGAGGACCGCGACGGCAATAAGGAGGAGACCTTCGTGAAGGCGGTCTCCTACAGCGGTGATTATAAGGGCTGCAGCGTGAAGCGCTCCGACATCGGAAAGTACCGCGACTACGATATGGCGGTCCTGACGAATCAGAATACCGCATCTGCGGCAGAGCTCTTTACGGCAACACTCCGCGACTACGACCTTGCCACGATCGTCGGAACGACCACCTACGGAAAGGGAAGCATGCAGACGATCTACGCGCTTTCCTATTGGGGCTACGAGGGCGCGGTCAAGCTTACCACGAGACATTATTTCCCGCCGTCCGGCGTCGGATACGACGGGATCGGCATCGTCCCCGACGTTGCGGTCGAGCTTTCCGAGGAGGCGGCAAAGACCAATATCTATAAGCTGAAGGAAGCGGACGACGCACAGTTCCTCGCCGCCCTGTCCGAGCTGAATAAGACGACGGAATCTTAATTCATATTTTCATGGAATAAAACGCCCGCCCTGAAGAAGCGGACGCGAGAGAAGGAGATTTTTAAAATGGCAGAAAAGATGATGTATACCCAAGAGGGTTACGATGAGCTCGTGAAGGAATATAAGTTCCTCACCACCGAAAAGAGAGAGCAGGTCAGACACGCGATTGACGAGGCTCGCTCCTTTGGCGACCTTTCGGAGAACTCGGAGTACGACGAGGCGCGTAACGAGCAGGCAAAGACCGAGGCGCGCATTGCCGAGTTGAAGGAAATGATGGAGAACGCCGTGATCGTAGACGAGGCAAAGCTGGATGCATCCGTAATCAGCCTTGGCTCGCTCGTTAAGGCATACGATTCGGATTTCGACGAGGAGGTCCTTTACACCATCGTCGGCTCGAACGAGGCAAACCCGATGGAGGGCAAGATCTCCGATCTTTCCCCGATCGGAAGAGCACTGATCGGCAAGAAGGCGGGCGACGTCGTCAACATTCTCGCACCCGGCGGAGCGGTCGAGCTCAAGGTGCTTGAGGTTTCCCGCGCACAGAAATAATACGAAAGGGGACGGCTCAAAAAAGAGACGCCCCCTTTTTTAAAGGGAGTTACATATGTCAGAGCTTGAACAAAACCCGAACAAGAACGGGGAAAGAGCCCGTGAAAGGTACGAGGATCGCGGCGTCGCTTTGAAGAGCCCCTTTCTCGAGAGGCTGGGATCCATCTGGTTTTATCACAAGGGGAAGGTGATCGTTGCGCTCGTCCTTGCCGTCATTCTTTTCGTCACAGTGATGCAGAATGTCGGAAGGAAAAACCACAGCGTTATGATCGCGTACGCGGGCCCCACCTACCTTACGGGGGCGGAGATCGAGGAGGTCGAAAACCTGTTTTCGGTCCTCTTGCGTGAGAAGACACAGAATAAGGACGACCTTGTCGGAATTGCGCAGTATCCCGTCTACTCGAAGGCTCAGATCGAGTCGATCCGTGCACAGACCGACGAGGAGGGGAAGCCTCTGTTCGTCAATTCCGAACTTAATTCGGAGAATTACGAGGCACTATACGAGTATATTATGACGGGCGATACGGCGGTTCTGATCCTTGACCGTTGGCTGTACGAGGAGCTGCTCCGAAACGACCGCCTGTCTCCGATGACCGAGCTTTTTGATGCGCTTCCGCCGTCGGTCGAAGCGAAGGGCTACGGGATCGTGCTTGGCGAGACCGATCTCTATGAACAGTACCCCGTTCTGCAGAAGCTTCCCGCAGAGGATACTGTTATTTGCTGTCTCAAGCCCTACGTGATCGGAAACACGAGCGACAAGGGAGCGTACGAAGCAATGAAGGACACGATCCGCGTGATAGCGGGCTTCAGCGCTTCGTAACAAACCGGACGCAACCGTCAAGAAAAAAGCTCTTCAAATGGGAAGGACAAAAAAGGCAAAAAGAAAAACGGAAGGCAAACCCCCCGCCGATTCGGCGCTTGGCTTGCCTTTTTCCTTTATATGGGTATGAGAGTTCCATCGTATTCCGATCGACCAAGAGGATCGGGATACAGCCATTCTCCTCGCGTTTGGTCATCCGTTCCGTTGACCCGTTATCATTTCGTGCTTGATCCTCCAGAGCTTTTCGGAGAGGTCGACGTAATAATTGTGAGGATTTTCGAAGCGCAGGACCGAGCTCCACATTGAATTCAACTCGCGCTCACAATGTGCGCGGATCTCGGAAAGCTCGGGCAGCTCGTAGACCTGCACGCCGTCCTTGTAGATCGGGACGAGTAGCTCGCGGATCGTGATATCCGTGTAGGTCTGACGCTTCCATGTGAAGTCGGGGTCGAAGAGCTCGATCGGCTTCGAGTAATCGACCACCTCATCGTAGACCGTCACAAGGTCTGCCTCTGCCTTTGCGGTTTCGTTGTCGTAGATACGGTAGACCTTTTTGAAGTGGGGTGTCGTGATCTTCTGTACGTTCTCGGACAGCTTGATGCGCGGCTCGATCTCGCCGTTTTCATTTTCAACGGCACAGACCTTATAGACACACCCGAATACGGGATCGGACTTCGCCGTGATGAGACGCTCACCGACACCGAAGGCGTCGATCTTTGCGCCCTGCATCATCAGATCGCGAATGATATATTCGTCGAGCGAATTCGACGCGATGATCTTACATTCGGTCCAACCTGCGTTGTCGAGCATTGCGCGAGCCTTCTGCGAGAGATAGGTGATGTCGCCCGAGTCGAGTCGGATCGCGCACTTTTTGATGCCGAGGGGCTTCAGAACGTCATTGAAGGCGCGGATCGCGTTTGGAACACCGCTTTTCAGTACGTTATAGGTGTCGACGAGCAGGGTGGAGGCGTGGGGGTTCAACTCGCAGTAGGTGCGGAACGCCTTGTATTCGTCTCCGAACATTTGTATCCACGCGTGTGCCATCGTGCCTGAGGCCGGGACGCCGTAGACCTCGTCCGCGATCGCACAAGCCGTGCCACTGCACCCGCCGATATACGCCGCGCGAGCACCGAGAATGGCGGCGTCCGCCCCCTGCGCACGACGTGAGCCGAATTCGCTGATTGCTCTGCCGTTTGCCGCACGAACGATACGAGATGCCTTGGTTGCGATCAGGGATTGATGATTCAGGATCAGAAGCAGATAGGTCTCGATGAACTGTGCCTCGATCGCCTTAGCACGGACCGTGATGAGCGGTTCGCCCGGAAAAACGACGGTCCCCTCGGGGATTGCCCACATATCGCCCGTAAAGCGGAAGGTGCTGAGATACTCGAGAAAATCCTCCGAGAAGCAGCCCTTGCTTCGGAGGTAGGAGATATCGTCCTCGTCGAAGTGAAGCGCGTTGATATACTCGACGATCTGCTCAAGACCCGCGACGATAGCGTAGCCGCCCTTGTCGGGGTTTGAACGGTAAAATACGTCGAAGTATACGATCTTGTCCTTCATTTCCGTACGGAAATATCCGTTGCCCATTGTAAGCTCGTAGAAGTCAACGAGCATCGTTAAATTGCGGGAAATATCTTTCATTTCGGGTTCCTTTCGGTAAGCTGACAAGCAGCCGCAGCATTTATCATTAAATTTTATTATACGGCAAAGCACCCCTCATTTCGTGAAGATGATATGTAGATAATGTAAACAATTTTTGACCTTTCGTTATAGCGCGCCGATTTTCCGAATAAGGTTAGTTGAATTTTATTTTGGAGGATCGTATGAAGACCGTGCTGGCAGTATTCGGGACTCGTCCCGAGGCGATCAAAATGTGTCCGCTTGTAAAAAAGCTGAAGGAGCAAAGGGAATTCCG
>JAZSIN010000123.1:0-6238 GCA_045533845.1 Eubacteriales bacterium
CGTACAGATCCTCCCGCCTCCTTTGCGGGTAGCCGGGTCATTTCGATCGGCGACTACGAAAAGGAGATCTTCACCGATACGAAAACGGGCGAAACAACTCCGACAGGACTGCCGAGATCGAACGTCCTCTACTTTAAGACCGTGGCGGGCGACGTCGTCGTCGTCCGTCCCTCGGGAACCGAACCAAAGATCAAGTTCTACTATCTCCTCGCCGGCGACAGCGCCGACGTGTGCAGAGAGAAGCTCGAAGCCGCGAAATCGGTCATCGCAACGTACACAGCGAAGCTTTAAGAAAACAGAAAACACCCCGCATCACTGCCCGGAAAAGCAGGCGATGCGGGGATTTTCTATGTAGGAAGGACTCTTATTTGCTCTTCAGTGCGCTGATAAGACCGAGAACGCCGTAGATCGCGGAAAGACCGATAATGATCCAAGCGGCAACGGTGAAAACGATCGAGGTCGCGCCGCCAACACCGAAGATGAGAGCAACGATACCGAGAACGAGCAGGAACGCCTCCTCACAGGTCTGTGCGAAGTGATCCTTTGCGAGCACGATGCGGATGATCGGAAAAATGATGAGGTAGATCGCTACGAGCCAAGCGATGTACTGCTGAGCGAAGATCATCATAAGACCGAGTACCATCGAGATCGACGAAAGCACGAGATTCAGAACGCCGTGCTTCTGCTTCACGTTCTTGATCGCGGTGATCAGACCGGGGAGCGTCGAGATCGAGATGAGGATGCCGAGCACCAGGAAGAGAATCCAGAGTGCCTTTCCGACGTAACCTGCGTTGACGATCCAAAGAAGGACACAGCCAAGCGCCACGCCGATCGCGGTGGAGAGGAGTACGATGATCAGATTTTTGACCTTGTTTCCTACGTTTGCCATTTGTTTTACCTCTAAAAAATTTATTTAAGAAATCCTTTCGGATCTTCTTACAAAAGAAATATACTGCCCTTCGGGACTCAAAGGGTGGGAAGAATCGCGATCGCCTCGGGTGTCAGAAGAGACGAAAGGTCGAGTCCCTCTGAGATGCGCCGCCTTACCTCGGTCGAGCTGACGTCAGAAAGGTCGGACTCCGCTGTGAGATAAACGGACTGAAAGCCATCAAGGTGTGCGCGATTCCACTCCTCCTGCTTCAGTTCGTATTCATAATCGGTCTCGTTGCGGATCCCCTTCACAACGCAGGAAGCGCCGAGACGAGCGTAGAGATCGACGAGCAGTCCCTCGTCGAGGAGCACCGAGGCGTTCGGAATATCCTTGACCGAGACCTCCGCAAGCCGAACGCGCGCCTCCTTCGAGAAGAGGTACTGCTTTTCCCTGTTCTGCATCACGGCAACGACAACGCGGTCGAATAACATCGACGCCCTGCGAATGAGATCCACGTGTCCGACCGTGATCGGATCGTAACTCCCGGGGAGGATCGCGATACGCTCTTTTACTTTGCTCATTCGTTTCCCTCCTGCAAGTCTCCCTCGAGGGGTGCGAGGATCGTGACGACTGCCACACCATATCTTGATTGCTTCTTTAGCGTAAAGCGGGCTTCAAGCGACTTGTCCCCGCCAAAAACATCTGCCGCGTCACGCGTCTCGCAAACAATCGTGAAATAGGGCTTCAAGAGATCGTAGCGCAGAAGATTCTTCAGCACCTCGGGAATGACCCGCGCGTCGTACGGCGGATCCAGAAACACGAGATCGTACTGCTCTCTCCCCTTGTGTCCGCGCAGAAAATCCGAAAAATCCGCACAGAAGGCGTTGCAGTCGAGCGCAAGCTTGGTCTTTACCATATTTTTACGGACGACCTCGATCGCCGCCTTCGACTTGTCGACAAGATCTGCATGCTTCGCGCCTCGGCTCACCGCTTCGAGCCCGAGCTGACCCGAGCCTGCGAAGAGATCGAGCACATTTCTGCCCTCGATGTCAAACTGGATCATCGAGAAGACCGCCTCCTTCGTACGCTCGGCAGTCGGACGGGTGCTTTCGCCCTCTAAGGTATATAGCTTTGCGCCGCGTGCGCGGCCCGTTATGATTCTCATCATAGAGGTGTTCCTCCGTTCGTTTCTTCGTGACGGACAGGGTCAATCGTCCTTACGGTAATAGGAATAGACCGTCTCGGCATCCTTTTTCGAAATGCCCTTCACCGCGGCAATCTCTTCAAGGCTCGCAGTTTTGAGCCTCCGAAGCCCTCCGAATTCCCGAAGAAGCTTCTCTGCCTTCTTCTCCCCGATGCCGGGGATCTTTTCGAGCGAGGAATGCTTTACGGTCTTCTGCTTCGACTGATGCATGCGAGAAACCGAATAGCGGTGTACCTCCTCCTGGATCTTGTAGATCAGGAGAAAAATACGGTTTTCCTTCGCAATATTGATCTCGCAGTCCTCGGTGGTAAGTGCTCTCGTCTTGTGGTAATCGTCCTTTACCATACCGAATACGGGGATCTCGAGCCCCATTTCACGCATTACCGCCTTCACGGTCGAAACGTGTCCGCGACCGCCGTCGAGCAGGATGAGGTCCGGATACTCCGAGAAGGAGCCCTCCGCATCGTTCAGATGAGAAAGACGCCGCCGCAGAGCTTCCGCCATAGAGGCGTAGTCGTCCGTTCCCTCGATGTCACGGATTGAGAAGCTGCGGTAATCCGAACGGGACAACCTTCCGTTTTTGCAAACGATCATACCCGCCGTCTTGTGCTCTGTGCCGAGATTCGATATATCGTACGCCTCAATGCGCTCTGGAACCGTTTCAAGGCATAGAAGCTCCGCGAGGCGCCAGAGAGTGCTGTCATCCTTTTCGGCGTCGGAACGGTGCTTATTTGCTCGCTCCTTCGCATTCAGCGTTGCAAGCGAACAAAGCTTAAGCCCTTCACCCCGTTCGGGGATACGAACGGTGATCCGCCGCCCCGCAAGCGCGGAAAGATATTCGGTAAGCAGCTCCCGTTCTTCCTCTCCGGGATCAAAGGAAAGAAGGATGGTCCTCGGAACGTACTCGCTTTTTCTGTAATAGTCGGAAAGAAAGGTCACGAGCGCACTGCTTTCGGTGATCTCGTCGCTGTTAAAGACGAAATCGACAAGGTCGACCACCCTGCCGTCTCTGATCAGCATACCGGAAAGCGTCGGTGCGATTTCATCCGCATAGAAGCCGAATACATCCCGCTCGGTCCCCGGAGATGCAACAACCCTTTGCTTTTCGCGCAAGGAGTCAAGCGCAAACAGCGTGTCTCTGTATTTTGCCGCCATCTCGAACTGCTCAAGCTCTGCATAGCGAAGCATTTCCTTTTCAAGCTCCTCGCGCACGAGAGAGGTGTTTCCGCGCATAATGTCTGCGGCATAACGAACGATCCCAAGATACTCCTCCCTTGAGACCTTACCCGTACAGACACCACAACAACGTCCCATCTGGTAATAGAGGCAGGGGCGCACTCTTCCGATGTCGCGAGGAAAAGTATGCTTACAGGACGGAAGCCGTAGGATGCGGCGAAGCGCATCGATCACACGGTACGCGGTTCCCGAGGAGGAATACGGCCCGAAATATTTTGCTCTGTCCTTTTCCCGCTTCCGCGTAAAGACGAGGCGAGGATATTCCTCTGCCGTTAATTTGATATAGGGGTATGACTTTGCATCCTTCAGACGGATGTTATATTTCGGCGCATACTGCTTGATAAGAGAGTTCTCAAGCGAGAGCGCCTCAATTTCGGTATCGCACAGGATCGTCTCAAAGCGCCTGACGAGCGACACCATCCGCGCGGTCTTCTGATTTTTCTCCCCGAGCTGAAAGTATTGGGAAACACGGTTCTTCAGCTTTTTCGACTTTCCGACGTAGATGACCTTGTCGTTCTTGTCGCACATGATATATACGCCGGGAGAAAGCGGAAGCTCGTTGGCTTCAAGCAACAGCCGCGCACGGATCGTTTCGGCATCCGAAGCGGTGCTCGGAGCCTTGTGGAGGGTGTTTTCAGGCTGATCCATAGTCGCTCCTTTCCCGTTTTGCGGCGTTAAAGCATAAAAGCGGTAGGATCCTCCTCTGCGAGCTCCTACCGCTTCCAATTGGTTTTCGTTTGGATAGCCCGCCCGAATCCTTATTCATCAAGTCGTGAAGACGTCCGATCAGTCCTCGAGTCCCGTGCGAATGAGCTCGAGAATGCCTTCCATGGCCTCTGCCTCGTCCTCACCCTCGGTCGTGATCGTCACAGTCATTCCCTTGGCGATCCCAAGAGAAAGAACACCGAGAAGGCTCTTTGCGCTGACTTCCTGCTGATCCTTCGCGATCCTGACCTTCGAACGGTAGCCGGTCGCCTTCTGGATCAGATATGTAGCAGGTCTTGCATGAAGACCGATACTATTCGTAATCGTAACATTCTGAGTAATCATAATATTCCCCCGTATAATGCGGTTTTTATCTCAATTCAACAACAGCATACAATATCACATTCATTATATCAAATTTCTCGAAAAATTACAATAGCAAACTCAATGGTTTTTTCACGTTGTTCCGACGTATAAACTGTACATTTCTACTAAATCAAAAAAGAAACGGCTCACCGACGGGCTGAGGATCCGCATCGGTCGAGGGCTCTCCGACGGATGCCTCGTCCGTCGACATATCGTCCTCCGTCACGCCCCCGTCCGCTCCACTCTCGTCGGCAGACGGCTCATTCGTATCCGCAGGTGCACTCTCCGTCGTTCCCGCAGTCCCGGGAAGCATCAATCTCGGCAGAGAAACGACTGTTACGGAGAAATCCGCAAGCGCACTCTGCACCGATAACGCAGTTCCGTTCAGAAGCATAGTTTCTCCGAGATACCAAAGACCGTCAAGGTCCTCACTCGCCCGGACAAAGGAGCGCGCACACTCAATGTAAAACTGTCCGTCCTGTCCGTAGGAAAGCCATCCGAAGGGATTCTCCCCTTCACTAAAGCGAAGTGGAATCGGCACTCCTTTTCCCTCCTGAAGGAAAAGCGATACGTCGTACGGATCCTCAACAGTGACCGCAAAGGTAAGACGCTCCACGTCGAGATCCTCGTCGTTTCCTCCACCTGTTTTATCAAGCAGAAAGAGGGATGCTATGACCCCCGCAAGAAGCAGAATGATCAAAATATCGACCATTATGAACCAAAGCGAGGAGCTTTTTCTGTTTTCATACGATCTATTCATTTTCATCCTCCCCGTTTTCATCGTTCGTCTGACCGCCGGACACCTCGTCCTCTGCCTTCTCGTATACGGGCGGTGCAAAGCGGCTCGATTCAAGGGAAAGCACAGTTGCCGCAAAATAGCGATCCGACATACCGCGGAAGTAAAGGACCGAGCCGACGGAAACACGTGTGTTTCCGATCGAATAGCCCACGCCCTCACGGAACACTGCATTCTGACGAACCAGCATCACGCGACAGATTCCCTCCTCCTCCGCATATTCCACCAGCTGCACGGTGCAGATCATACCGTCGGAATCGAGAAGCACCCATCCGTCCCCCGCTTGCGGAAGCGTATCGGTGAGCGAGATCGGATACTCAACCGTAAAAAGAAGCTCCTCGCTGTAAGAGGAAAAGCTCGCACGCAGTGCGGGGATTACTCTCGCACCGAGGACGATCATCAGAGCAGTTACCGCGACCGCAAGCGCGACGAGAAGAACATCACCCGCACGAAATCCGTTTCGGCGCATACCGACGCGCATCGTTTCCCTTCGGAAGGAAAGCTCCTCCGCGAGCTGCTCCTTTTCGGATCTGTCTTTTTTAGCCATAATATCACCTCTTATAAATTCATCAAGGTTCAGTAAAGGACGACCTCTGCACTTCTCTCGGACGTCGGATCATCCGAAAGATACGGACCGACTCCGCCGCGCTCTGCCGAGATGCGGCAGCAGGCAGCCGTCAGACCAACCGTTGTCCAAAAGAGGAAGAGCATACGGAAGTCCGCGAAGAGTGGCATAAAGGCAGCGTAAGGAAGAAGCACGAGAAGTGCGGAAAATCCACCGACCAGAGCAACGCGGAGATGGGAGCGAAGCTGTCGCATCTCCTCGAGACAACGCTGTGCAAAAAGAAATGCGAAGACGAGGATCACAAGGAGTCCGGGGATCCCCACACCAATCAGCGTCCGAAGCCAAAAGCCCGCACCCGAAAACGGCTCTCCCGCCGAAATGACCTCAGAGAAGCGTACGTTCCCGTATCCCTCTCCGAGCAGTGAAAGCTCGTAGGGGGAGGTAAAGAGCCGATCACACAGATAAATGCCCTGACCGAAATTGCGCTTGATATAC
>JAZSIN010000195.1:0-2779 GCA_045533845.1 Eubacteriales bacterium
TCGTCCGCCCCACCCGAAAACGCGTAAAGTGCTCCGAGCGCGCGGACACCATCGCGAAAGCGCGCCCGAAAACGACCGCCCGCGTCGTATCCGCCCGTCGGCATAAGGAAATAAAGCACGGGCGGTTCTCCATCCCTGAGAGAAACGCCGTCGATCCTACCGCTGAGGCGGATCGAATACGGGGGGATCGTCTCCTCCTCCTTGCCCGAGAAAGCGCTCTCCACCCCTTGTGCGCGCGGAGGCGTGATCTCGAAGGATACATTTCTATCGGACGAAAAGCCCTCTTCCCCGCCGTACAGCTCGTAAAAGCGCGTCCGCGCGGCGGCGGTGACACGGGGCAGAGACGAAAAGCCTGATCGGATATCACCAAGAGGATATGCGATCTCGAGAAGCTCGGTGACAGATAACGAGATCCCACCCGATTCCTTATCAAATTTCACGGGCTCTCGCCTCCCTTCGCGTCATCCGCCGAAAAGGCGGACGGAAAATTACCAGAAATTTAGGGGTACCCTTTTCTCCCGTTTTGGATTATAATGTAGGAGATAGATGAGACCGATGAGTCGTCTCAAGCATACTTGCCGCTTCACACGGCTATGAGGTGAATATATGGAACTTATACGAATCAGTGAAAACAAAATAAAAATCATGCTCAGCGCGGGAGATATGTCCGCGTATGATCTCCCGACCGAGGGACTCGATTACTGCGAGGAGGCAGTAAGAGAAGCATTCCGCGCGGTACTGAAGGACGCGGGGAGGCGGAGTGGCATGGACTTTTCGGACAGCCGCCTTTCGATCCAGCTCTACCCGAGTAGGGACGGTGGATGCGAAATGTTCGTTACACGGACGGGCGACCGTTCCGAGGGAGACGGTACGGAGGAGCTCGGCGCGTGCCGCACGGCCCCCCTCCCACAGAAAGACGGCGGAACGGAGGAACGAAAGCCACGTTGGGACCGCGCAGAGGCGTTCGGCTTTGAGTCAATGAATTGGCTTTTGTCGATCTGCAGACGACTGAAGCGGATTGGTTTTTCAGGAAACAGCGCCGCCTTCCGCGACGAGAACGGACGGTGCTTCCTCCTGATCGAGGTCCCCACGCCTCTACGCTCCCTCATCACAGAATACGGGACTCTCGAAAGTGCCGCCGCCGTGCGCCTTTACATAAGCGAGCACGGAAAGCCGATCTGCCGCCGCCACGCAGTCGAGATTCTCGGGGATTACTAAAGAAAACGGGATATGAGCGAGAGGTTTTTACGGTTAACCACTTGCCAAAGCGGGAGATTTATGGTATCATTAAGTAGAGATCCCGAATGAAAGGAGCGTCACCGTTTTATGGAAAAGGAATCCGAAAATCATACTGCGCACGAAAAATGGGACGAGCTCCTTGCGTCGTGCAGAGCCTGCACCGCCTGTCCGCTCTCGAAGACCCGAACGAACTGTGTGTTCGGAACGGGAAACCGAGACGCTGACCTGCTGTTCATCGGCGAAGCGCCGGGAGAACAGGAGGACCTTTCGGGCATCCCCTTCGTCGGACGCGCGGGGCAGCTTCTCGACAAGTATCTCTTCGCGGTGGATATTCCGCGCGAGAGCATATATATCGCGAACATTCTGAAATGCAGACCGCCGAAAAACCGCGATCCCCTTCCCGAGGAGGAGGACGCCTGCATCGGCTTTCTGCGTGAGCAGCTTCGTCTCATCCGTCCGAAGATCATCGTATGCCTCGGAAGGATCTCGGCAATGCGGCTCATCAAGCCCGATTTCAGGATCACGAGGGAGCACGGCACGTGGTTTAAGAAGGGAGACTACCGGATGACGGCAGTCTTTCATCCCGCCGCACTTTTGCGCGACCCCGAGAAAAAGGAGCTGATGCTCGAGGATATGAAATCGATCAGGAAAATGCTTGATGAACTTTCGGGCGGCTGACGCCGTTTCTCATCCTCTCTTTTCCCCATTATACAATATTTTTCCGCTTTTTTCAAGTACCGATCGCGTATCGCAAAAAAACTTTTCATAAAAAAAGCGGTCCTTTTCGTTGTTTTTTCGAAAATACACCTTCTTTGTTATAATTTATTCACATATGTGCGATATAATGTAATGTTGTAATACGGTATCACGGTGCCTTCAGCCGAAAGGAACTTTGTCTCATGGAAAAATCCCGCAAGAAACTCATTCATCTTTATACGATTCTGTCGTTTTCGCTGACCCTTCTCGCCCTTTTGTTCCGTATTTTGGCGCGCATTTACGCGTACGACAGTGATATCGGATACTTTAAAAGCGGTTCGGTCCTCCCGATCCTCCATTACGTCTCCCTCGGTCTGATCGCCCTCTTGGCGTTCTCGGCGCTCTTCCTTTTCCGAAGCCCCTCGGTCCCCGAGTCGGTCCTCGAAAAAATGAAGCAGACCTGCGTAATCGAAAGGATCGCCGCCGTCGTCGGCGGACTGACGATGCTCGCGGTAACGGTCTGTACTGCGCTCTTCTATTGGAGCAAGGGAACGCTCACGCCCTCGGGCTTTACCGTGTTTGGACTTATTACCGCCTTCCTCTCGGTGTTCTTTTTCCTGTTCTTCTGGATCCCCTCACGTGTCGGCAAGAGTGCTCACCTTTTCTGCGGCTTTGCCTTGATCCTTCACTTCGTTTATATCCTCGCGACCTCGTACTTCGAGCTTTATACGCCGATGAACAATCCCGTCAAGGTACTCCTTCAGATCACGGTGATCGCGGCGATCTTCTATCTTCTCACCGATCTCCGCTTTTATCTCGGCATTGCCCGTCCTGCCCGCTACAT
>JAZSIN010000259.1:0-1944 GCA_045533845.1 Eubacteriales bacterium
GAGCGGGATCTTCGACGTCGTGCGCGAGGAATACACCCAGCTCTACCGTCTGTATAGCCTGACCTGCTTCTCACTTCTCTGCCCCGCCGCGGTCCGTCTTGTCCGCTTCTTTACGCTCTATAATACTGAGCGTACGCGCACGAACGACCCTTCGGAGGAAACCGAGAGCGGCGAGGAGGCGTCTACTGCGCAGTCCTGTGAGATCTTCGATGTCAACGAGCCAAAAGACGATGCGGCTTCCGAGGGGCAAGAAAACAACGGAAGTGAGGAAACTACGGAATGAAAAAAGCAAGCGCAAACAAGCGGATCCAGTGGTTTCATTCCACCGCGCAGGCGAACGGCTACCCGAACTCCACGCTCCTTTGCGAGCGCTTCGGGATCTCGCTGAGCCAGGCAAAGAGAGATATCCGCTTCCTCCGCGACGTCCTCTCCGCTCCGCTCTCCTACGATCCTCTTCATCGCGGATACGTCTATATCGCCCCCTTCTCGCTTCCCGTTACGGTCACCGCAAGCAATGACGAAGCGCTGAACGGTCTTCTGCCGACCCCGGACGGAGACCTCGATCCGCTTTCGAGAGACGGTCTCGGGATCACACTGATGCAGCTTCAGATCCCCTATACCGCAGTCCTTGAAATTCAGGACAAGCTCGCCGTCGCAGAGCTCAAGTCTTATATCCGTTACGAGAGTGATCCCGAAAAGAAGCTCCCGAAAGGCTGTTACAAATGCGAGTTCCACAGCGTGGACCGCTTTTTCGGTGCGCTTCTCGCGGTGGATGCCGACATTCGCATCCTTTCCCCCGATTGGCTTCGTGAAAAGCTCGTCAACTCTGCTGAACGTATTCTGCGTCTGAACGCGGTGTCTCCCACAGAAAAGGGGGAGTAGATCCTCCCCCTTAAAAAAATATTTATTTTTTTCAAAAAACCTATTGACAAACAATTCCCGATGTGGTATAATGCTTCCTGTTGCGGACGAGATCCGCATCCTGACCTAAGACAGCAGGTTCCCGTAAAACGTGTTCGATGAGCACTCCCCTGCCGAGGCAAAGCACAATCGTATCTATGCAGACCGTTTCGGTTTGCCCTTCGACTTGTCTTTCTTTCGGCACGGTGTTTGATGGACCGTACGGGAGAAAGATATTTTTTTGCCCTCTTTGGTGCAATCCTTTAATTTTCATTGGGAGGTGAAAACAAATGCCCAGCAAAGCAATACTGGAACAAAAGCAGGCGAAGGTTGCTGAGATCGCAGAGCTTCTCAAGGTTTCCGCAGGCGGCGTTGTCGTAAACTATCAGGGTATCACCGTTGATGACGACACGAAGCTCCGTCGCGAACTCCGCGAAGCAGGTGTTAAGTACACCGTTCTGAAGAATTCGATCACCGGTCGCGCATGCGACGAGGTCGGACTCGGCGATATGAAGCAGCACCTGACCGGTATGACCGCAATCGCGATCGGCAGCGAGAACGATCCCATCGCTCCCGCCAAGATCCTGAAGAAGTATGACGAAAAGATCGAGTCCTTCTCGATTCTCGCAGGCTACCTCGAAGGTAAGGTCGTTGATTCGAACACCGTTAAGGCTCTCGCCGACATTCCTACGAAGGAGGTCCTCATCGCTACCGTTATCGGAAGCATTCAGGCTCCCCTTTATTCTCTGGCATACACGCTTCAGTGTGTTGTCGACAAGGCTTCGGAAGAAGCTCCTGCAGAAGCGTAATTACGCGACTCTCTGCTTAAACTTTTAAAAAATTTTAACCTAATTTTAGGAGGTAAATCAAAATGGCATCCGAAAAGATTACTGCTATTGTTGAGTCTATCAAGGCTCTTTCCATTCTCGAAGTTAAGGAACTCGTTGACGAGCTCCAGAACGAATTCGGCGTAACCGCAATGGCTCCCGTTGCAGGTGGCGCAGTTGCAGGCGCTGCAGCAGCTCCCGCAGCTGAAGAGAAGAC
>JAZSIN010000054.1:0-1637 GCA_045533845.1 Eubacteriales bacterium
CGGAATCGCTGACGGGCGGTATGATCGGGGCACGCCTTGCGTCTGTCCCCGGGGCGTCCGCAGTTTTTCTCGGCGGATGTATTACCTATCAAAACGAGGTGAAGGAGTCCCTGCTCGGCGTTTCGCACGGGACGGTCGAAGCCTGTACCGAGATCTCCGCGGAGTGTGCCCGTGAAATGGCACTCGGTATCGTCACGCGGCTCGGAAGCGATATCGCGGTCTCCGCGACGGGGCTTGCAGGTCCCGGGGGCGGAAGCAAGGAATGTCCTGTCGGGACGGTTTATATCGGCATCGCAATGAGGACGAAGGGAGCGGACGGAAGACCCGTAATGACCTCCTCGGTGCGGCGGCTTGCGCTTTCTTCGATGCGAGACCGTGACTATATCCGTACGATCTCGGCGTCGAACGCGCTCGAGATGGTCCTCCGCGCTGCAGAACGGGGAAAGCTGGACTGAGCAGGATGCTCCTTTGCGGGAAATCACGGCACTTTGACAAAAATTTCACTTTTTTCGGGAAAACACTTGATATTTTTCGCGTCTTCGTTTATACTATTGTAGGTTGAAATTCACCGCCATGCATCTACGCGGCGGTTTTTAGGAGAGATACTGATCATGGAAAAGAAATTCAGAAGAATCGGCGTCCTCACCTCGGGCGGTGACGCTCCGGGTATGAACGCCGCAGTCAGAGCGGTCACACTTCGTGCACTCGAAGCGGGGATCGAGGTATACGGCATTCGCAGCGGCTACTTAGGGCTTCTTGAAGATAAGATGGAGAGGATGACGCCGAATGCGGTTGCGGGACTGACGATGCAGAGCGGAACAGCGCTGTGGTCGGACCGTTGCCTTGAATTTGCAACGCCCGAGGGCGTACAGCGCGCGGCAGAGACCTGCCGTAAGAATGAGATCGACGCCTTGATCGTCGTCGGTGGCGACGGGACCTTCCGCGGCGGCACGGATATGACGCTTGCGGGCATTCCCACGATCGGAATTCCCGGCACGATCGACAATGACATTACCGCGACCGATTATACGATCGGCTTCGACACCGCGATGAACTCGGTGCTTTATAACGTCGACTGTCTCTTCAACACCTGCGAATCGCATAAGAGATGCAACGTCGTCGAGGTCATGGGCCGCAACTGCGGTCAGATCGCACTTGCGACGGGAATCGCGTCGGGGGCAATCGCTACGGTTATTCCCGAGGTCCCGTTCGACGAAAAGGAATTCCTCGCACGTGTCAAGTCTCTTCGCGACGATGGCAAGCGTGCGATGCTCGTCATCGTTTCCGAGGGCTGCTTTACGAAGGACGGCGAGCCTTACGGTGAGTACCTCACCGACCTCCTCAACGAGGAATGCGGTCTCGACACGAAGTATCAGGTCAAGACGCAGTTCTGCCGCCTTGCACACACCGTGCGCGGTGGCGTTCCCACCCTCCGCGATCGACTCACGGCAACCGAGATGGGATGCCGCGCGGTCGAGCTTCTGCTCGAGGGCAAGAGCGATCGCGTCGTAGCAGAGCGCCACGGCGAGATCGTCGATCTCGACATCCGTTGGGCACTTGCATGCGACCGTATGTATAAGAAGAAGCTGAAGGACGGCGACCTCGATCCCTTTACGGAGGACGAGATCAAGTCGGAG
>JAZSIN010000106.1:0-9109 GCA_045533845.1 Eubacteriales bacterium
AGTACCAAATGCATTTGGTACTCACCCCCAACGGCTTTTTTTCGAAGGGGCTGAGTCAATGACTCAGCCCCTTTTCACATTTTGATCAATCATTGAAGCGCGGGAATATATGCCTTCAGAAGGATATAAATTCCGATGAGAATAAGGATCACACCGCCGAGAATACTTGCTTTTCCTGCGAGAAGCATACCTGTCTTCTTACCGATCTCAACGCCGCACACGCAAATGATGAAGGTGACGATCGCGATGATGACCGAGGCGACAACAGCGTCGATGAATGCGTAGCCATCAAAGCCGGTGCCCGCCGAAAGCGCGTCGATCGAGGTCGCAATTCCCTGCACGACGAGTGCGCCGAAGCCGAGCTGCTTATTGCAGTTACACTCGTTTCCCGCTTGACACGAAATACCCTCGTAGAGCATCTTGCCGCCGATAAAGCCGAGCAGGAGAAATGCCACCCACGGAATAATCGCCGTAAGGGACTTGAATAGGGTTAGAAGCGTCATCATCAGAATCCAACCGATAAAGGGCATCAGCGCCTGGAAGAAACCAAACATTCCCGCGATGCCACAGCTCTTTGAGAGCTTCATCCGAGGCTCGTTCATTCCGTTTGCAAGAGACACCGAAAAGGCGTCCATCGCAAGCGAAACGCCGAACAAAATACTCGTTACGTAAAAGGAAAATTCGGTAAGCAAAATTACGTCCTCCGTTTTGACAAAAATATCGGGTACGGACGCGCCATACCCTCGGGATCAAAAAGAAAAAGACCCTATGTATAGCTCATCCCAAGTTATACATGAGTCTCGCAAATTAAAGTAAGCCAGACCGCGAATACGGTCAGTATGTTGACTTACTACGCACCGCCGTGCGCGTGCTACTCCCTCACAACGAGAAGGATTATAGCACATATTTCCCGTTTTGTCAAGTGCTGTTTGAGACTATATCCATACAAAAAAGCGAACGCTATCATAACGGCGTACACAGCAGCGATAAGTCGAAGATCAATTTACGCCGTTCTCTGAAATATTCCTCGCGGTTCTGTAACCGTGAGGAATATTTCAGAGAAGAATGTGTAGCCCCAAGCGTTCGCTTTTTTAATGCTTCAAAGCAAGCTCTGCGATCCTCGCGCAAAGTGCGCCGTAGGAGATCCCGACCGACTCCGCCTCCTGCGGAAGAAGGCTTGTCGGCGTCATACCGGGAAGCGTGTTGGCCTCGAGACACCAAAAGACACCGCTTTGGTCCTGAATAAAATCAAAGCGCGCGTAGTCCCGAAGGCGAAGCGCCGAAAACGCGCGCAGTGCGATCTCGCCTAATTCACGCGTTTCTTCTTCCGAGATCTTTGCAGGACAGATCTCCTTTGTGAGCCCGACCTGATACTTATTTTTGTAATCGTAAAAGCCGACTCTCGGAATGATCTCGATGGGCGGAAGAACGAGGCCATCAAGGACGCCGACGGTAAATTCCCGTCCGACGATCCTCCGCTCGACGAGGATGCGCTCCTCGTATTTTGCGGCAAGGCGAAGCGCCCTCTCGAGCTCCTCGCGGTTATCCGCCATACTGATCCCGACAGACGAGCCGCAGGAGCAGGGCTTGATCACAGCGGGATACCCGACCTCTTTTTCAATCATTTCTTCGTCGGCTTCTCCGCACAGAATCGTCTTTCCGATCGGACACCGAACGCCCGCCGCTGAGAGAAGCTTCTTCGATATGTCCTTATCCATCGCGAGCAGGCTTCCGACGTAATCCGAGCCCGTATAACGGATCCCGTAGGCGTCAAGCGTTGCCTGGATCTGTCCGTTTTCCCCCGAAGCACCGTGCAGGGCAAGAAAAACGATGTCGGCGGCTTTACAGACCGCGATCACGTTCCTTCCGATCAACGCGTCACCCATGCCGCTGTTCTCTCTTAAGGCTTCGAGATCGGGCTCCTCCTCGGATACCGCATAGGAATACGTCGTATCAGTCGAGAAAAGCTGCTCGACAGGAACGGCGGGATCGAGCTCGACGCCGAGATAAGCGTCGACAAGAAGGACCGAATGCCCTTCCCCTTGGAGTGCGTTGGCGATCAGACTTCCCGAGGTCAGGGAAACGTCACGTTCGGGAGAAAATCCCCCTGCGAGTACTGCAATTTTCATACGTAGATCCTTTCGGAAGAAAATCGTTATAATACAAACTATGCGCGGTACAGGCTTTCTGTCACAAGGGGGATAGGATCGCTATGCGATCATTTCCACCGAGATCCCTCTCGATCTCGGTGGTGAGTCTGTTCTGTCGCGCGAGAACGGAGAGCGCATCCCTTTGATCGTATCCGATCTCGAGGATCATTTTCCCCCCTCTCTTCAGATACCGTGGATACTCCCGCAAAAGCACACGGTAAAAGTCGAGTCCATCGCCCCCTCCGTCGAGCGCAGGACGCGGCTCGTGCGATACCTCGGGAGAAAGCGTGTCGATCACCTCGGTCGCGATGTACGGCGGGTTTGAAAGAATCAGATCAAAGTCGCCGAGCGTTTTCATAAAACCGGGAGACAAAACATCCGCTTTTCTGAATCTGATTCGCTCCGATACGCCATTCCGCTCTGCATTTCGCGTTGCGACCGACAGCGTTTTCTCGTAAAGATCAGCGGCGATACCCGTAGCGTCAGGGCGAGCTGCGAGCAGCGAGATCGCAATACACCCACTTCCCGTACAGAGGTCGATAAAACGTCCGCCGCTTGGTAAAAGTGCAATCGCCCTTTCGACGAGGAGCTCGGTGTCAGCACGCGGGATCAGACAGTCGGGCGTAACGGTATAGATCTCGTTACAAAACGGCCATTCCCCGATGAGATATTGGAGCGGATAACGCGCACAGCGCATATTTACGGCATTCTGAAGACCTTCGGATGAAAAGACTTCATCACGGCACAGGAGCATCGCTTCGCGTCGTACACCCGCAAAATTTTCGAGTAAGAGCGCCGCCTCGTATTTACAGGTCTCCCTGTCACCGATCCCTGCCGCAAGCAATGCTTCGGTCAAGGATGCGTAGGAATATCCGTTTTGTTTAGCCACGGTCGTTCTCCTTTTTCGTGTTTTGGGTCAATCGGAAATTCCGTAAAGAGTTCGCGCATTCTCGGTCGTGATCCGAACGATCTCATCCGTCCCGATTCCCTTCACCTCCGCGATCGCCGCGGCGGTGTAGCGCATCAGCCCCGAATGGTTCATCTGCCCGCGGAAAGGATGCGGCGCGAGATAGGGCGCGTCGGTCTCGATGAGCAGCTTGTCGAGATCGATTCCCCGTGCCACCTCTCGGACGCGCTGGGCGTTCTTAAAGGTAACGACGCCCGAAAACGAAATATACCATCCTCGCTTCATCAGCTCACGCGCCATCTCGATGCTTCCGCTGTAGCTATGGAAGACACCCGTCACGTTCGGAAAACGAAGAACGGTCTCAAAGACGTCTCCGTGCGCATCACGGTCGTGAATGATGACCCGCATCCCGTATTTGTCTGCAAGTGCAAGCTGCCGCTCGAAATATTCCTTCTGAAGCGGCTTGTCAGGGATATATTCTCCGTTCGCCCATTCGTGATAGTCAAGTCCGATCTCGCCGAGCGCGACGATCTTGTTTTCTTTTCGCGCTTTCTCGTCCGCGATCATCGCTTCGATCTCGGAAAGCATCCCTTCGGGATCTTCTCCGAAAAGCTGAAGATCCTCGGGATGGATCCCGACCGTCGCATACATTCCCGCAAAGTCCCGCGCCATATCTACGGCGATACGGGAATTTTTCGGATTCGTCCCGACGTTCACGACGTATCCGACACCGCTTCCGAAAACGTCCTCGGTCAAAATACGATCGGCACAATCTCCGAACCGACGGTCAAAATAATGCGCGTGTGAATCAAATAAAGGTGCAGTCATACTCCTACTCGCTCCTTCTGAAACGAAGGACGGACCTTCCTATCTTTTGAGGAAAGCCCGTCCCGTAATTTTAGTGAATCCGTTCTCCGAGCGGCGTATCCTCGGAAAGGAATACGACGCGGACGGTCTCTTCACCGGACGCGAGAAGCATACCGTTCGATTCAATGCCGCAGAGGACTGCGGGCTTCAGGTTTGCGACTACGACGACCTTCTTGCCGATGAGGTCCTCGGGCGCATACCATTTTGCGATTCCCGAAACGATCTGTCTCTTTTCGTAGCCGAGATCGACCGTTAGAACGAGAAGCTTCTTCGCCTTCTTCGCCTTTTCGCAGGAGAGGATCTTCGCGGTGCGAAGCTCGACCTTCATAAAGTCATCGATGCCGATCTGTGCGATTCCATCGGGCTTTTCGACAGCCTCCTCGGGTTCAGTCACCTTCATTGCGGCGAGACGCTCAGCCTCGAGTTCAGCAAGCTTCTTTTCTTCGTCAACGCGGGCAAAGAGCACTTTCGAGTCTCCGACGACACTGCCTGCCTGCATACCCGAGAAGGACGCGGGGGTACCGATGGTGTCGAAGGACTTAAACTCGGTTCCCAGCTCCGAAAGGATCTCCTCCGATGTCGCGGGAATGAAGGGCTTCAGCAGGATCGCGCCCCAACGGATCGCCTCGAGAAGGTTATAAAGAACGGTTCCGAGACGTTCCTTCTGTGCGGGATCCTTTGCGAGCGTCCACGGCGTCGTTTCGTCGATATACTTATTCGCGCGGCTGAGAAATCTGAAGATTGCCTCAGCGGCGTCGGAAATGTGATAGGTATCCATCTGTTCGATCATTTCGTTATAAGCAGTCACAGCTGCATCACGAAGAGATTCGTCGAGCGGATCCGATACGAGAGGTGTCTGTACGACCTTGTCAAAATACTTCTTCTGCATATCAAGCGTACGCTTGACGAGATTTCCGAGATTGTTGACGAGATCGGTATTGAACCGTTTGATGACCGCCTCGTAGGTGATCGAACCGTCGTTCGCGTACGGCATTTCGGACAGCGCGTAGTAGCGTACGCCGTCGACCGTAAAGTGCTCTGCGAGCTTGTCCGCGTAGATCACATTTCCCTTCGACTTCGACATCTTATCCATACCGAAGTTAAACCACGGATGACCGAAGACCTTCTTCGGAAGCGGCAGATCGAGCGCCATCAGGAAGATCGGCCAATAGATCGTGTGGAAACGCAGGATATCCTTACCGATGATGTGAACGTCTGCGGGCCAGAAGGACTTAAAGTGCTCGGACTGCTCCTCGTAGGTTTTGTCGGGATCATAGCCGAGTGCCGTGATATAATTTGCAAGCGCATCAAGCCAGACATACGAAACGTGACGCTCGTCAAACGGGATCGGAATGCCCCAGGAGAAGGACGAACGAGAAACGCAAAGATCCTGAAGACCTCCCTCGACCTTGAGGAAGTTATTGACCATTTCCTTCTTGCGGGACTCAGGCTCAATGAATTCGGGGTTCTTTTCAATGTGATCGATCAGACGGTCAACGTACTTGCTCATCTTGAAGAAGTGCGACTCCTCCTTTGCCTTCTCTACGGGTCTTCCGCAGTCGGGGCACTTGCCGCCCTCAGCCTGCGTATCGGTAAAGAAGGACTCGCAGGGCGTGCAGTACCAGCCGCTGTATTCGTCCTTATAGATGTCCCCTTGCTGATAGAAGCGCTTAAAGATCTTTTGAACGGCAGAGACGTGCTGCTCGTCCGTGGTACGGATGAAATAATCGTAGCTGCTATTCATTCCGTCCCAGATCTCGCGGATATCGCCCGCGACACCGTCAACGTACGCCTGAGGAGTGATCCCCGCCTCCCTTGCGAGGTTCTCAATCTTCTGACCGTGCTCGTCGGTTCCCGTGCAGAAATACACGTTGTAGCCGCGTGCGCGCTTATAACGTGCGATCGCATCGGTCATAATGACCTCGTAGGTGTTTCCGAAATGGGGCTTGCGCGATGCGTAAGCGATAGCGGTGGTAATGTAGAAATTCTTCTTTTCGTTCATTTTGAGTCCTCTATTTGTGTTAATATAATTTCTTGAGAAGATCCTTTTGCTTCGGAAAGCACGCGCACGTGGCTCGACGACGCGACAAGCATCAAAGGAAGCGTATAGATCGGAAAAAGCGTAAAAACGCTGACAACGGATAGGAGAATCAAGCCGACGTATTTGAACTGTAGCCGCCAAAGACGGAGCACGTTCCCCCTGAGAAGGCGAAACGAGAGGCCGATCGCGCGGAATGCATTCGTGTGCGGCTCCCTCACCCGAATGGGGAGAAACAAATACGCGGGCAACGCGAGAAACAAAAGGCAAAGCGTGAGAAGCACGGTTGCGATGAGCGCGCAAAGGATCACGAGCGTCAAAACGGTGGCAGACTCTCCATCTCTCACACACGCCGAGTAGAAGACCGTTGCTCCCACAGAAAAAGCGATCACGGGCAGAATCGGGATCAACCAAAGGAAGAGCCACAAAAGCATACTGCTGAGCGCATACCAATAGCGGCGACCGGAAAACGCGTAAAAAACGTCTTTTACCGATAAGTCTTCCCCGTCACTCACCCGCTTCCCCATATATATGAGCCCGAATATCATCGGAAGGGCGACAAGCAGAGAGACGGGAAGAAGAAGAAAGGATCCGAGCGGAAGCATCATGGGAACGATCACCGCGAAAAGGCATAGCAAGATCGCCATAGTGATACGAAGCTGTACGCCGGGGGAAAAGAGCACCCTGTGCGCTTCGGAGATCCCAAAAGGATTCGCTTTTGTTTTTTCCTTCATACGCGAGACCTCCTTTCCCACTAAGGTTGATTTGTTTCAGTCAATTCTCACGCGGAACGGCGTTCCCGCGAAAAACGACCGACGAAAGCGTAAATCTGTCGCCCGACGGCTCAAGGACCAGAAAATCAGCGTACTTCGACGCTTCAAGCGTTCCGACCTCACCGTCGATCCGGATCATACGGGCAGGGTTGCGCGTTACCGTCGGCAGAGCCTCGTCAAGAGAGATTCCACAGAAGCGCATCAGATTAAAGAGTCCGCTAAGAAGCGAAAGTGTGCTTCCTGCGAGGTGACCGTCCTCGGTGAGGGCGATCCCATCCTTCACGATGCAGGTCATACCCGCGATCGAATATCTGCCGTCCTTACAGCCCGTCGCCTCCATTGAGTCGGTGATCAGAACGAGCTTTTCATTTCCCTTGCAGTGATAAGCAAGATGCACCATTTCGGGAGCAACGTGGATTCCGTCGACGATAAGCTCGGCGTAAGCGTCCGACAAGAATGCCGCCGCAACCGTGCCTCCCTCTCTGTGATGCAAAGCGGGCATCGCGTTATAGGTGTGCGTAAAGGAGGTCGCACCGTTTGAGAGTGCCCGCATTGCCTCCTCGTAGCTTGCGGTCGTGTGGGCAATACCGGCGGTTCCGCCTGCCGAAACGATCGCTTTCAGAAAAGCACCGTCCCGATCGGCTTCGGGTGCGAAGGAGACGTGAAAATGCTCCCCGAAGTGCGGCAGCAGAGCCTTTAATTCCGCTTCGCTTGCCGAAGCGAGTAGCTCGGGCGCGTGTGCGCCGCGCTTTTCGGGGCTTAAGTACCTTCCCTCGAGATGAACGCCTGCAAAGCGCGCAAGACCTGCGTCCTCCCTCGTCGCAACTGCGCGGATCCGATCGGATGCATCGCAAAGTGCAGAAAAAGGAGCGGACGCAAGCGTCGGAAGGAGCGTCGTGACGCCGCTTTCGAGATAAGAGCGCGCCATAACACGCATCTCCTCCTCCGTAGCCGAAGTGAAATCGAATCCCGCTCTTCCGTGCGTATGCACATCAACGAGACCGGGAATAACAGTCTTTCCGTCAAGACGAACGATCCTTTCGACAGACGCTCGGTCCCCTTCGGAGATCTCCCCGCGATATACGGCAAGAATGCGTTCGTTTTCCGTAATCAGTGTGCCAACAAAGCTTTCCCCGTTTCCGAGATGAAGCGCGGCACCGCAATATGCGATCCTCATATGTTTATCCCTCCGGGACGACTGAAGGCAAAGAATTGACCATCAAATGTCTTACAGTATATTATAGCAAATTTTCTTTTCTTTTGCAAGCGTTTTTATAAAATTATAGGCAAAGAAAAGGAGAAAACGATCATTTCACCCGCATCGAAGCAATGCGCTCCTCGCGCGGTGAAACGACACACGACCAATTCGTGTGGTAAATGACGAAGCCGGGATGCGCGGCGGGTGGTTTTTTGACGTATCGTGCATAGGTATAGTCGACCTCAAGTCGTTCCGCCCCCTCAGTCTTCGAGTAAAAGGCGGCGATCTCCGCGGCATCTGTAAAGTCCTCTGCCTCAGGCTCCTCACCCTTGCAAAGCATCACGACGTGAGACCCCGGGCGGTTCTTCGCGTGGAACCAATAATCTGTCTTCTCCGCGACCTTGTGCGTAATATACTCATTCTGCAGGTTGTTTTTGCCGCAAAGCACCCGATATCCATTCGTGGTTCTGAACTCCATTACGTTGATATGCGAATTCTTCTTCGGCTGACTGTAGCCCTTCATCCGCGACGCATATCCCGAGCGATACAGCTCCTCGCGAATCTCAAGAAGATCGGACGGGGACTCGGCATGGGTCAGAGCGTCGAACACGGAGTCGATATACCGAAGCTCCGCCTCGTTCTGCTCAATCTGCTTTTCAAGCTCGATCCTCGCCTTTTTGGATTTCGTGTAGCGCTTATAATAGCGCTGTGCATTTTCCGACGGATCGAGGCGCGCGTCAAGGGTAACGCGACATTCACCGTACGTTCCGTCCTCGCGGTAGTCCTCGTAATCGGTCAGGATCGCCTCGGTCTCTCCGCGGCGGAGTGCATAAATATTGCCCGTGATGAGGTCACCGCATTTTTTATAATACGCGCCCTTCTCGCAGTCGCGAAGCTCCTCCTCCTGCAGCGCATTTTTCTTGCGGATACGCGCTTCCGTCGCAGAAAGAAGCTTCAGAATATCGTTTGCTCTTTGCTTTACGCGCTGCTCGTTGTCGCGTCCCGAAAACCATTTGTCGAGAAGCTCTCCCGCCGATTCAAAGGTCTTATATTCGGCACTCTTACCGTAATGTGAGAGACGTAAGAAGGCGTATTCGACAGGCTTCCCGTCAAGATATACGATCGTCGGCTCAAACGTTCCGCTTCGTATCTTCTCGGTGACCGAATGAAACGCGC